>JBFHPX010000253.1:0-3734 GCA_041592575.1 Alcanivoracaceae bacterium | reverse complement strand
TTGGTCACATGCAGATGGAAGGCATGATCAGCGCACAGGAGGAACGCAATGCCTTCCTGCAGAGCGAGATCAAAGCCCTGGAAGTCCGCATCGAGAAGATCAAGGATCTGGAATCCACCAAGGACAAGCTGCTCGCACGCATGAACGTGATTCAGGAACTGCAGAGCAATCGCCCCTTGAGCGTTCATCTGATGGACGAACTGGTGCGCACCTTGCCTGATGGTGTTTACCTCAAGAAATTCACGCAGAAGGGCCAGGCACTGACAATGGAGGGCGTAGCCCAGTCCAATGCCCGCGTCTCGGCCTACATGCGCAACATCGATGGCTCGCTATGGGTGGGCAGTCCCAAGCTGAATGTCATCGAAACCAAGACCGAAGATCGCCGGCGCATGGCGGAATTCACGCTGAACGCCAGCCAGAAAACCACCTCTAGCGATTTGACTGTCGCCGCGACGCCGGAGGTGAAACCATGAACCTCTCAGAAATCAACCTGAACGAGCTGGATTTCAGCAATATCGCCAATTGGCCGCTGGCCGCCCGCATATTGACCATCCTCGTGATCGCTGCCGCGGTGCTTGGCCTGGGTTACTGGTTCGATATCAAGGATCAGCAGCTGCGGCTGGAAAAGGTCGAGAAAACGGAAAAGGAACTGAAAGCCGAATTCGAGTCCAAAGCCCGCAAGGCCGCCAACCTGGAAGCCTATGAACAACAACTGGAAGAAATGCGCCAATCCTTCGGTGCCATGCTCCGCCAGTTGCCGAACAAGACCGAGGTGGCCGACCTGCTCGTCGACGTGTCGCAGACAGGTCTGGCCAGTGGCCTGGAATTCGATCTGTTCAAGCCCCAGGCCGAAGTGCCGCGCGACTTCTATGCCGAACTACCCATCAGCATCAAAGTGCGTGGCACCTACCATGAGTTTGGCGCTTTCGTCAGCGGCGTCTCCGCATTGCCGCGCATCGTGACCATCCACGATATCGCGATCCTGCCGCCGGCCAAAGAAGGCAAGGGCAGCGGCACATCCAGCAGCGATGATCTGGTCATGGAACTGACCGCGAAGACCTATCGTTATCTGGACGAAAGCGAGCAACGCTCCAACGCGCCCGAGGAAAAGGATGGCAAGAAGGGCAAGAAAACCAGCAAAAGCAAAGCCAAAAG
Source organism: Alcanivoracaceae bacterium (assembly GCA_041592575.1). Classification (GTDB taxonomy): domain Bacteria; phylum Pseudomonadota; class Gammaproteobacteria; order Pseudomonadales; family Alcanivoracaceae; genus PGZG01. Next base: position 2,579 of record JBFHPX010000253.1, on the reverse strand, counting down.
CAAGGAGGCCAGCAAGTGAAGACTAAACACTCTGTTATCGCTGGCTCCATGGCCTGGCTTGTTTTGAGTTTTTCGCTGTCCGGCTGCAGTGGCAGCAACACCCAGGATCTGCAGCGTTTCGTCAATGACGTGCGCGACAGGCAGCCAACCAAGATCGAACCGCTGCCGGAATTCAAGCCCTACGAAACCTTCCTGTATCAGGCCAACGACCTGCGCAGCCCGTTTGATCCGGGCGTACCGGGGCAGGCCGATCAGTCTCTGGCCGGCACTACCAGCACCAGCAGCATCCGTCCGGATGCCAATCGCCAACGCGAGGCGCTGGAAGATTTCTCGCTGGATACGCTGCGCATGGTCGGCACGCTGTCACAGAAAGGACAGTCCTGGGCACTGGTGCTCGCCAATGACGGCACGATCCACCGTGTGCAACCCGGCAATTATCTAGGCCAGAACCACGGCAAGATCAGGCGCATCACTGAATTTGAGATTGATGTATTGGAAATCGTACCGGATGGGCTTGGAGGTTGGATAGAACGTCCGGCTTCGCTCGCGCTCAGCGAATGATCCCATGGGGGGAGCAAATTTTATGACCAGTTCAAAATTCGTCGCCACACATAACAACACCGCCGCTTCTAGGAAGAAGTCTCCGGTCAAGCCCGTGTTATCCCTGCTGGCGAGCGCGCTCGGCGGATTAATGCTGTTCAGCCAGGCCGCGGATGCCGCCAACAGGCTGCAGGCGGTGGACATCGGCTCGCTGCCCGGCAACAAGGTGCAGATCATCCTCAAGATGAGCGAGCCCGCTGAGCATCCCCTGAGCTTCACCATCGACAATCCGGCGCGCATCGCCCTGGATCTGGCCGATACGGAGAATGCCCTCGGCAAGACCTCGCAACCGATCGGCGTCGGCCTGGCGAAAAGCCTGACCGCCATTGAGGCGCAGGGCCGCACCCGCGTGGTCCTGAATCTGGTGCAGATGGCCACCTACGACACCCGCGTCGAAGGCAACAACATCATCGTGACTCTGCAGGACACCGCCGGCACTGCGGCAACACCGGCTGCAGCACCGGCCCCGGCAGCAGGCACAAGCAGCGCCATCGCAGCCACCGATACGGCACCTGCCGTTTCCGGTAACAGCATACGCAACGTCGATTTCCGCCGCGGCGAAAATGGCGAAGGCCGCATCGTGGTAACGCTGCCCAGCAACAACACCCCGGTGGATATGCGCCAGGAAGCTGGTCAGGTGGTGGTCGAGTTCTTCAATGTCGAACTGCCCGAGACACTGGAACGGCGCCTGGACGTGACCGACTTCGCCACACCCGTGAATACCGTGGATACCGTCACCAAAGGCAGGAACGTCCGCATGGTGATTGCCCCGACCGGTGAATACGATCACGTCGCCTATCAGACCGATAACATGTACACGGTCGAGATCAAACCGACCACCAAGGAAAAACAGGAAGAGCGTCGCCGCGAGAAGCTCGGCTACACCGGTGATCGCCTGTCACTGAATTTCCAGGACATCGAAGTGCGCTCCGTGCTGCAGCTGATCGCCGACTTCACCGGCGTCAACATCGTGGTCAGCGACACCGTCACCGGCAACCTGACGCTGCGCCTGCAGAACGTCCCCTGGGATCAGGCACTGGACATCGTGCTCAAGACCAAGGGCCTGGCCATGCGCAAGAACAACGACGTGATCATGGTCGCTCCCAGCGAGGAAATGGCCGCGCGCGAGAAACTCGAACTGGAATCGCAAAAGCAGATCGAGGAACTCGCCCCGCTCTATTCGGAGTACATCCAGGTCAATTACGCCAAGGCCTCCGACTTCGCTGCCCTGCTGAAGGGCGAAGAGGGCAACACCATTCTGTCTGATCGTGGCAGCGTCTCCATCGACGAACGCACCAACACCCTGCTGCTGCGTGACACCGCCGACAAGCTGGCCGATATCCGCAAACTGGTCGGCACGCTGGATATTCCGGTGCGTCAGGTGCTGATCGAATCCCGCATCGTCATCGCCAGCGACGACTTCGCGCGCGACATCGGCGTGCGTCTGGGCGGCAACAAGCAGGATTCGTCCAACACCACCAACACCGGTATCGGTGGCGGCCTGGACGGCGATATCTCCTACGGCAATTTCGCCAACACCCTGATCAACACCCCGGCTGATGCTGATCCGCCAGTCGACGCCCTGCTGACCGACCTGCGCGTCGGCAATCCGATGGGCGCGGTGAACATGATCATCGGTCGCGTCGGCAAGGACCTGCTGCGACTGGAACTCTCCGCGATGCAGGCGGAGGGCAAGGGCGAGGTGATCTCCAGCCCGCGCGTGATCACGGCCAATCAGAAGGAAGCCATGATTCGCGACGGTGTGGAAATCCCCTATCTCGAGGCCTCCTCCAGCGGCGCGACCTCGGTCAGCTTCAAGGAAGCGGTACTGTCGCTGCGCGTAACGCCGCAGATCACCCCGGACGACCGCATCATCATGGACCTGAAGGTCAATCAGGACACGGTCGGTCAGGTGTTCAACGATGTACCGAGCATCGACACCCGCGCCGTCGAGACCCAGGTACTGGTCGACAACGGCG
>JBFHPX010000252.1:0-3773 GCA_041592575.1 Alcanivoracaceae bacterium | reverse complement strand
TGGCTGCCTCGGACCAGCGCTCAGTCACTACCGGCATGACCCTGTGACGCAAGAAATTCCGATCGAAATGCATCTGATCATTGGCAGGATCATCGATCCACGGCAGCTGCCAGAGCGCGGCTGCGTTTTCCAGATCGGCCCGCGATACGGTCAGCAGTGGCCGGTAAATATCACGACCCCGCCAGCACTGCACCGGCGCCATGGCCGCCAGCCCTCGAGCACCGGCACCGCGCAACAGGCGCAACATCAGGGTCTCGGCCTGGTCCTGCCGATGATGCGCCAGTAACAGCGCATCCTGCTCTCCGACATGGCCAAGCAGGGCTCGACGACGCACCCGCCGGGCACGCTGCTCAAGATTGCCTTTGCCAGCCACATCGACACGCTCGGCAATAAAGTCCACGCCAGCCCGCTCCGCCTGCTGCCGGCAATGCGCCAGCCACTGGTCTGCGTCGGCATGCAGACCATGATGCACATGCACCGCCAGCAAACGGTCCGCCAGACCCGCCCGGCACAGGGCCGACAACAGCACCGAGGAATCGAGACCGCCGGAATAGCCCAACACCAGACGACCGCGAATGCCGGCAAGACTAGGGCGAAGGTAGTCGGGGAGCGCGTCAGGGGTCATGCCAGTTGCCCCATGCGGGATTGAGGACCGGGGTTATTCGTCCGCCGGCCGGGTGCTGACATTAGTGTAGCTGGCAAGGCGCTTGTAGCGGCGCGCCACCAGCTCATCCGCAGACAGCCTGCCAAGACGGTCAAGCTGCTGTACCAGACTCTGGCGAACACGCTCGGCAATCTGGTCATAGTCACGGTGGGCGCCACCCAGCGGCTCCGGCAGCACTTCGTCAACAATGCCCAGTTCATGCAGACGGGCCGCGGTCAGGCCCATGGCCTCGGCGGCCTCCGGCGCTTTGTCCGCGCTACGCCAGAGAATCGAGGCACAGCCCTCCGGAGAAATCACCGAGTAGGTGGAATACTGCAGCATCTGCAGGTGATCACAAACGCCGATGGCCAGCGCGCCGCCGGAGCCGCCCTCACCGACCACGGTGGCAACAATCGGCACCCGCAGACGCGACATCACCATCAGGTTGCGGGCAATCGCTTCGCTCTGGCCGCGCTCCTCGGCATCAATGCCGGGGAAAGCGCCGGGGGTATCGATAAAGGTCAGGATCGGCAGGCGGAAACGCTCGGCAGTTTCCATCAGTCGCAGGGCCTTGCGGTAGCCCTCAGGGCGCGGCATGCCGAAGTTGCGGCGTACCTTCTCCTTCACTGAACGGCCCTTCTGATGGCCAATCACCATCACCGGGCGGTTATCCAGTCGGGTCACGCCACCAACGATGGCCGGATCATCGGCAAAGGTACGGTCACCATGCAGCTCGTCGAAGCCACCGAACAGGCGGCGCAGGTAATCGAGGGTATAGGGGCGACGCGGGTGACGGGACAGCTGGGAAATCTGCCAGGGGGTCAGATTCTTGAAGATCGATTCGGTCAGACCAATACTTTTGTCCTGCAGACGGCGAATCTCGTCTGAGATATTCACCTCACTGCCATTACCGACCAGCCGCAGCTCCTCGATCTTCGCTTCCAGTTCCGCGATGGGCTGTTCAAATTCGAGGAAATTCGGGTTCATCTGCCTGCCGGTTCCGCACGATCGCCTGAAGTGGGCCCAAGTGTAGCGGGGCCATGCCGGGCCGTCACCCTCGGCACCGTGATGCAGTGCCTGAATTGCATTGCAAACTGTAACCCCTTGCCGGGTGGTCAGTACTGCAGTGTCACCGCCTGGCTGCCGAAACGGCCACGCAGATCCTCCAGCAAAGCCTCCTCCGGAGCCACCTTCCAGTCATCGCCAAGCGCCATCTGGCCAGCGCCAAGCGGATGCGCCAGTTGCAGCATCACCGGACAGTTGCCGCCGCGATACGGTGTCAGCAGACGGCGCAATTCTTCCGGCAACTGATCGCGCACTGGCACCCGGACCAGCAGTCGCCGGGCGAACTGTTCCCGTGCCCGGCGTATGTCCATGATTTCATCCGCCGATACCGAGATCACCATCTCGCCATCATTCTGTGGCCGACGGCGCACGCCGCCGCGAATAATGAGCACCACATCCTGCTGCAGTAAATCGCCATACTGACGATAGACATCGCCGAACACCGACACTTCAATGCGGCCGGTTTTATCATCCAGCGTGATAAAAGCCAGTCTCTCCCCGGTCTGCTTGCTCTTGGTTTGTCGCAGCTGCACCACCTGCCCGGCAATCAACGCCAGTTCACCTTTGCCTGTGGGTTGCAGACTGCTGATGCGACTGCTGACCATATGCCGCAACTCTGACTCGTACTGATCGATCGGATGGCCGGTCAAAAACAGACCCAGCGTGTCCTTCTCGCCCTGCAGTCGGACATCGTCGCGCCAAACCCGGGCGTGCTGCCAGGCCACTTGAGTGACCGACTCGGTTTCCGCACCACCGCCGAACAGATCACCCATGCCGGCTTCGGCATTACGGGCATCCTGTTCCGCCGCCTGAATCGCATCGCTCAGTGTCGCCATAAGGGTGGCACGATCATCGACCGATTTCCCCGGGCTGAGCTGGTCAAGAGCGCCGGCACGAATCAACGCTTCCAGTGAGCGGCGATTAACCTTGCGCAGGTCAATGCGACGGCAGAAATCGAACAGATCGGAGAAACCACCGCCCTCGTCACGGGCTGCCACAATCGCATCAATCGGCGCTTCACCCAGCCCCTTGATGGCACCCAGACCATAAACGATATGGCCATCGGCATTGGCAGTGAAACGGAAGCCGCAACTGTTCACGTCCGGCGGCAGCACCTTGAGCCCCATATGCCGACATTCATCAATGAATGTCACTACCTTGTCGGTATTGTGCATATCGGCAGAAATAACCGCCGCCATAAATTCGGCCGGAAAATGTGCTTTTAGCCAGGCGGTCTGATAGGCGACCAGCGCGTAGGCCGCCGAGTGCGACTTGTTGAAACCGTAACCGGCAAATTTTTCCACCAGATCGAAAATCTTGATGGCGAGATTGGGATCGACACCTTTCTCCCTTGCTCCGCTTTCAAAAACCTCACGCTGCTTGGCCATTTCCTCAGGCTTTTTCTTGCCCATGGCCCGGCGCAGCAGGTCAGCGCCACCAAGCGAATAACCGGCCAGCTCCTGGGCGATCTGCATCACCTGCTCCTGATACAGGATGACGCCGTAGGTCGGCTCCAGAATCGGCTTCAGCCACTCATGCTGATACTGCGGATCCGGATAGGCGAGCGGCTCGCGACCATGCTTGCGGTTGATGAAGTTGTCGACCATCCCGGATTCCAGCGGACCGGGCCGATACAGCGCCACCAGCGCAACGATGTCTTCGAACACGTCAGGCTTGAGCTTGCGAATCAGACCCTTCATGCCCTCTGATTCAAGCTGGAATACCGCAGTGGTTTCGCCGACCTTGAGCAGATCAAAGGTTTTCTTGTCGACTAGCGGAATAGTGGTGATATTGACCGGCTTATCGCCCTGCGGAACAATACGGGCATTAATTGCCTTCACTGCCCAATCGATAATCGTCAGGGTCTTCAGACCAAGAAAGTCGAACTTGACCAGGCCAGCCGACTCAACATCGTCCTTGTCATACTGGGTAACCAGGCTCTCGCCAAGCTCATCACAATGCAACGGCGAAAAATCAGTGAGCTTGCCTGGCGCAATTACCACGCCACCGGCATGCTTGCCAACGTTACGGGTCAGGCCCTCAAGCTTTAGCGCCATCTCCCAGA
>JBFHPX010000251.1:0-3774 GCA_041592575.1 Alcanivoracaceae bacterium | reverse complement strand
CGCATATCCCGGTGGTGATGCATCAGGATCACGGCACCAGCCCGGCAATCTGCCAGCGCTCGATCCAGCTCGGCTTTTCTTCTGTGATGATGGACGGCTCGCTCGGCGAAGACGGCAAGACGCCGACCGATTACGACTACAACGTCCGCGTGACCCGCACCGTGGCCGACTTTGCCCACGCCTGCGGCGTCTCGGTGGAAGGCGAGCTCGGTTGCCTCGGCTCACTGGAAACCGGCACCGCCGGTGAAGAAGACGGCGTCGGCGCCGAAGGCGTGCTCGATCACAGCCAACTGCTGACCGATCCGGAAGAAGCGGCGGATTTTGTCAAGCAAACCAAGGTCGATGCGCTGGCCATTGCCATCGGCACCAGCCATGGTGCCTACAAGTTCAGCCGTCCGCCGACTGGTGACATCTTGGCCATTGATCGCATCAAGGCCATCAATGCCCGTATTCCGGATACCCAGCTTGTAATGCACGGTTCTTCTTCCGTGCCGCAGGAATGGCTGAAGGTGATCAACGAATTCGGCGGCGAGATCGGCGAAACCTACGGCGTGCCGGTGGAAGAGATTGTTCAGGGCATCAAGCACGGTGTGCGCAAGGTCAACATCGACACCGACCTGCGGCTGGCTTCAACCGGCGCCATCCGGCGCTTCCTCGGCCAGAACAAGGCCGAGTTTGATCCGCGCAAGTATCTTGCGGTGGCCACCAAGGCGATGAAAGAAATCTGTCTGGCGCGCTACGAAGCCTTTGGCACTGCCGGTCAGGCCAGCAAGATCAAGGTGCTGTCGCTGGATGCCATGACTGGCCGCTACAGCAAGGGCGAGCTGGACCCGCGGGTGAAGTAAGGCCCTTTGGGGGAATACAATGAAGCCGGCGCAAGCCGGCTTTTTTGTGCGGCAGGATACGGCACATAAAGCCAAGAACCGCATGATCACTCTCGGCGTCGATGATCTTCCGCGCGCCGTTCGCTTTTATGAACAAGGGCTCAGCTTTCCGCGCAAGGAGCCCGCCGAGGATGCACGTATGGCGGCACAGTGTTCCGAAGCCTCACGCTGGAAGCAGAACTGACCGCCCGCTGGCCGTAGCAAGCCGCACCGGATCACGGCGAAACCTGATCGAGATCAATTTCCGCCATCTCCCCCGGTGTAACTGACTGGCTTCCGGCGTATAAAGGTAGTGTGACCTTCAGGGAGCTTGTCTGCAGTGGACGCCCGTATTTCCGTCATCATCGTTGGCGCAGGTATATCTGGCTTGACCTGCGCGCTGGCGTTGCAACAGCGCGGGCTGAAGCCCGTGGTGCTGGAGCAATCCCATGCGTTGAAAGAGATCGGTGCCGGCTTGCAGCTCAGTCCGAACGGAATGTCTGTGTTGCGCCAACTTGGTCTTGAGCCGGCGCTGCGGGCAAAAGGCTTTCTGCCGGAAGGTATTCGCAGCGTGAACTGGCGCAGCGGTCAGGAATCAGCGCTGTTACCATTCTCCGCGCTGAACTTTCATTCTCCCTACCTGCATATTCACCGCGCCGATCTGCAACATGCGCTGCTTGATGCAGTGCTGGCCAATGATGCGGACTGCCTGCGCACCAGCCAGCATGTCGAGGCGATTATCAGTGAAGGCGGTGCTGCCACCCTGATGATCCGCCATGGCGACAGCCTGACCGCTGACTGGGTGATCGGCGCCGATGGCATCCACTCGCGCTGCCGGGACTATGTGGTGCGTGATAACCAGCTGCCCCGATTTACCGGTAACGTCGCCTGGCGGGGCTTGCTGCGCCGGGATTCGTTGCCCGAGTCGCTGCAGCCAGCTCCCTGGGCCAATCTGTGGATGGGCCCAGGCGGTCATGTGGTGATCTATTACCTGCGTGGCGGCGAGCTGATCAACTTTGTTGCGGTGCGCGAGCAGAACGACTGGCAGGAGGAGTCATGGAACGCGCCTGCATCGCTGCGTGATCTGTTGCATGATTTTGCCGACTGGGATCCGACCCTGTTTGAGCTGCTTTCTCACGCTGATCCGAAGACCTGCTATCGCTGGGCACTGTTTGATCGTGACCCGATCAGCAGCTGGTATCGTGACCGGATAATTCTGATCGGGGATGCGGCCCATCCGATGCTGCCGTTTCTGGCTCAAGGCGCAGCCATGGGCATCGAAGATGCCTGGGTGCTGAGCAACCTGATCGCCTCTGGCAGCAAGGACCTCGGAGAGCAGTTTCAGCAGCAACGCGCCGAGCGCTGCGCCCGGGTGCAGCAGCTTGCACGCGACAATATGAAACTGTTCCACCACCACTCCCCACTTATCCGGGCCGGACGGGATGTGGTGGCGCGTGGTCTGGCTGCCTTCAATCCGACCGCTGCCGCACGGCGGGTACAGTGGATTTACGACTGGCAAGCCGAACCGGCTCAGAGTTTTTCTGGTGTGCGCTCCGGTTTGGCATAACTCAGACGGAACATCGGCTCGACCCGATAGTAACCATCCAGACCGCCGATGGTTACAGTGTCCATCCGCGACAGGTCAACATAGCCGTCTTCCGCCAGCGCCTGATCCGGCATCACTATCTCGACGATTTCTCCGATCACCATCACTGTGTCGTTGAGCTCAATGGGCTTGATATCGCGCACTTGCAAACCGATTTTCAGGCGGCTTTCCGCCACATAGGGCGCCGGTTGCACAGCACCGAACTCGGCGGTCAGACCAACCGCGTCAAATTCCGACACGTCACGGGGATAACGCGCGGAGGTCTGATGGGCCGCCTCGACCATGCCGGCGTGAACATGATTAAGGGTGAAGTACCCGGTGTCGGTCAGATATTCCAGAGTGTGCCGGTCCACTGATGGCGGCCGGTTGATAAACGCCAGTAACGGCGGGTAGGCGCCCAGATGTACCACCGAACTGACAATGGCCAGATTGGGCTGGCCTTCGCGGCTGACGGTGCCCACCAGGTTAGCGCTTTTATAGCCGGACAGGCAGTTGATAAAAGCCGCCCGCTGGCGCCGGGGCAGGGTATCGAGGTCGGATCGCTGCAATCGCATCAGGGTTCTCCGGTTTTGTCGGGATTATTCAGCACCCCCTGTCATGCCCGCGTCATGGCCTGCCAGAGGGGTGCCCGCCACGGCGCGATCACCGTATCATGGAGCCGGCCTTCCGGGATTGGAGAACAGGTGAGCGCGCCGTTTGATGTCGATCGTATTCAGCAAAGCTGGCAACCGCTGTCGTGGGAATCACCCCAGTCCATCGGTGGCGAGGCGCAGCGCTATGCGCGCTATTACGGTATCGACTTCTCCAGCCAGTTTCCGGACCTGCTGCACGCGTTCGGCTATTTCGAAGCCGCCGACCACTCCATCGCGGTTCATGCCTGGCGACCGCCAACACCGCGCGGTTCGGTGCTGGTCTGCCACGGCTACTTCGATCATGTCGGACTATTCCGGCACGTGATTCGCCATCTGCTGGAGTTGAACTATGCGGTACTCGCTTACGACCTCCCGGGCCACGGTCTGTCCTCCGGGCCACGGGCCGCGATTGAGGACTTTGGCATTTACCGTGAGGTACTCAGCCAGTGTCTGGCCAACAAGGCCAACGCTTTTCCAAAGCCCTGGCACCTGATAGCACAGAGTACTGGCGGCGCCATCGCCATGGATTATGCATTGCGTCTGGGCAGTCGTGGCGAGCCATTTCCCTTTGAGAAGTTGATTCTGCTGGCGCCATTGGTAAGGCCGGCAAACTGGCGCTACGGCGCCCTGCTGCATAGCGTTGTCCGGCCATTTCGCGAAAATGTCCGACGGG
>JBFHPX010000250.1:0-3785 GCA_041592575.1 Alcanivoracaceae bacterium | reverse complement strand
TCTGCCACCTCGTCAAGAAACAGGGTGCCACCGTCAGCTTCCCGGAACAGGCCCTTGCGGTCCTCATAGGCACCGGTGAAGGCTCCCTTGCGATGGCCGAAGAATTCACTTTCCATCAACTCAGTCGGAATGGCGCCGCAGTTCACTGCGATAAAGGGCTTTTCCCGACGCGAGCCAAGGGCATGAATCAGTCGGGCGACACGCTCCTTGCCGCTGCCGGACTCACCGGCGATGTAGATCGGAGCCTGACTGCGGGCCAGTTTGCCGATCTGCTCGCGCAGGGCGGTCATGGTTGGATGGTCACCAATCAGCTGGTCAGCGGACTGTTCGGCCGGGCCCTGACGGCGGATATCCAGACCATCGTCAATCAGCTGACGCAGGCGATCCAGTGTCACCGGTTTGGCAATGAAATCGAAGGCGCCTTCCTTCATCGCCGCTGTGGCGGTTTCCATGCTGCCATGTGCGGTAATCATCGCGATCGGCATATCCGGATGGCGGCGGCTGACGTGACGAACCAGGTCAATACCGTCACCGTCCGGAAGATTCATGTCGGTAAGACAAAGATCGAAGGAGCTTTCGCCAAGAACGCGATAGGCATCTGTCAGCGTGCCAACCGCTTCGGCTTCCAGTTTCATCCGGCCAAGGGTAATGACCAGCAGCTCACGCAGATCTGCTTCGTCATCAACCACCAGCACACGTTGTGATCCTTGTGTCATGTCATCCCTTACTGAAAGACGCGGTCAGGATGGGCGAAGGTTATCACAAAGCTGGCACCGGACGACGACTCCGTCAGGTCCAGTTGAGCCTGGTTGGCTTCGCACAGTTCACGACAGACAAACAGTCCCAGTCCGGTACCCTGTCGGGAGGTGGTAAAAAAGGGTTCAAACAGGTGGGGTCTGGCGTCTTCTGGAATGCCAGGGCCAGTGTCGGTGATCTTCAGCCATGGCAGTCCGGAGTCCGGCTGATGGCCGCCGCTCAGGCGGACGTTGACGTCCTCACCGGCGTGACGGAATGCATTGCCGATCAGGTTGTGCAGTATCTGCTCCAGCTGGCCGGGGTCGAAACGCACCACCAGATCGTTCGGAATGCTGATCGCCAGCTGCTCGGGGGATTTTCCCCGATTCAGCCAGTGAGCCTGCGCTCGACAGGCAAGCTCGACCAGAGTGATCCGCTCCGCGGCACCGGCCTGACGTCGTGACAGGCTGAGCACATCATCAATAATGCCGTTCATGCGTTTGACGTTGGCAGAAACAATATCCAGCAGTCTTTTGTCGGCATCATCCAGAGTACCTTCGGCGAGCAGGCCGGTGGCATGGCTGATGGCGCTGAGCGGGTTGCGTATCTCGTGGGCGATGGTCGCCGACATGCGGCCCAGTGACGCAAGCTTGAGCTGTTGGGCTTCCTGTGCCAGCTGTCGTTGATCTTCCAGAAAGGCCAGCGTCAGCGGTTGGTCAACGTGATCAAGCAGGGCAAAGCGCACCAGCACAGTAGCACCGCCAGGAGTCAGCTGAATCGCGGGACGGTGCTGCACCGGATTGCCCTGCCACTGTCTGAACAGGCTGGTCAGTGCCGGTGGCAGAATGCTGTTGATCAGTGTGCCGCTGCCGGTAAGCATCAGTGTCTCGGCGGCTTTGTTGGCGAGGACAATGCGCTGAGAGCGGTCGAATACGACAATGCCGGTGCGCATGCGCTGAACAATCTGCCAGTTCAGCTCCTCCAGCTGGATGATGGCTTTGTGCCGGGTTTCCGCCAGCGCCTCGCTTTCTGCCAGACGCCGGGCGATCTGCTGGATAATCACCGAGGTGACAAAGAAAGCAAAACCCAGCATGGCGGATTCAGTCAGGTGCCAGGGGTTTTCCCGGGTCAGCTGAATGGAAAACCAGAACTGTTCAAACATCACCGCCATGCTGGCAAAGGCGGCGACCAGCAGGCCGCCGCGTCCCGGCAGCAGAATACTGGCAGAGGCGACGGTGACCATCAGCAGGACCGACAGGTTGCTTTTTGTGCCGCCACTGGCATGAATAAGCAGGGTCAGCATGAGGATATCGACGGTGACCGGAAGTAACGCAGCCCATTGCGGGAAACGCCGGCGCAGCGGGGTTATCAGCGCGGCGGAGAGCAGTGTCAGCAGCAGGTATGTGGCGGCGCTGGCAATGAACAGTCCGGGCCTGCCGTTATCACCCAGCACACTGGCCGGGGCGAGGTAGTAAACGGCAATCAGAATACCGGCAAGTACAATCCGGTACGCGGCATAAACCCGTGAGGGCGACCAGAAGCTGTCCGCCGTACGTTCAACCATGGTGTTTTTTCAGCCACTGCTGGCGATGATCTTCACAGCAGAAGCGCTGCTCGCTTTGCCGCACCGCCAGCGATTCAGGCGTGTGGACACCACACTCGTCGCAGCGCACCATTTTCTGGTTGTCGGGCGGAGTCTGATTGCTCCCTTGAGGCGGCGCCAGTAAGGTTCGTCGCAGAATGCGCCAAACCAGCCAGATCAGGGCTGCAACTATCAGTAGTCGGATAATACCCATCGGTTTCCTCGTGAAATGGCGCGGCAGTCGCGGGGTTCCAGAGTACAATTGCTGCCCCGGCAAGGAAATGACAAATGGAGATTCAGCATGCGAGTGGTCGTTGCCCAACGAAACTTTCACGTCGGTGATATCGAAGGCAATGGCCAGCGCGTCATTGATGCCTGTGATGAGGCGCGCCGGCTGCTGGGTGCCGAGCTGGTGGTGTTCCCGGAGCTCTGTCTGACCGGCTATCCACCCGAGGATTTGTTGCTGCGGCCAAGCCTGAACAGCCGTATTCAGGCGGTACTGGCGAATATTGCGGCGGCCATCAGCATGCCGGTGGTGCTTGGCTATCCGGCGGTGCGGAACGGTCGCCGCTTCAATGTCGCCGGCCTGCTCCGGCCCGGTGTGTCCGGGCCGGAGCAGGAGTACTTCAAGCAGTGCCTGCCCAACTACCGTGTCTTTGATGAGAAGCGTTATTTCCATGCCGGCGATCAGGCCCGAGTGGTGGATGTCGGTGGAGTGCAGATTGGCCTGACCATTTGCGAGGATATCTGGCATACCGGTCCGGCGGCGGCGGCCCGTGATGCCGGGGCGCAGTTGCTGATCAACCTGAACGCCTCGCCATTTCGTCGTGACAAACATGTCGAGCGTCTCGATCAGGTACGCGCACGGGCCAGGGAAAATGACCTTCCGGTGATCTACTGCAATCTGGTCGGCGGTCAGGATGAACTGGTATTTGATGGTGGTTCTTTTGTTGTTGGCGCAGAAGGCGAGCTGCTGGTACAGGGGGGCTTTTTTGAAGAGGCTCTGGTCCCGGTGGACATCAATGCCGGAGAGAAGGGACTGGTGCTGGCCGGGGAGCTGCTGCCGGAACCGGATCAGACCGAAAGTATTTACCGGGCACTGGTGCTGGCGACCCGTGATTATGTTTTGAAAAACGGGTTTCGTGGCGCCCTGCTAGGTTTGTCTGGTGGCATTGATTCTGCACTGACGCTCGCAGTAGCAGTGGACGCGCTTGGTGCCGAGCGGGTTAACGCGGTGATGATGCCGTTCCGTTATACCTCTTCCATGAGTATCGAGGATGCCGAGCAACAGGCACGATTACTCGGAGTTGGTTATCAGGTGCTGGCGATTGAGCCGGCCGTCGATGCCTTTATGGGGATTTTGAAACAGCCGTTTGCCGGGTTGTCGGCAGATACCACGGAGGAGAACCTGCAGGCACGCTGCCGCGGCGTGTTGCTGATGGCGCTGTCGAACAAGACCGGGCAGCTG
>JBFHPX010000249.1:0-3803 GCA_041592575.1 Alcanivoracaceae bacterium | reverse complement strand
GAAAAGCCGTTCTGCTCGGCCACCTCGATGAACATCCGCAGATAGGTGGTTGACTGGTTTGCCTGCCGGGTCCAGGCGGGCAGGGCGGTCAAGGCTTCTGCATGGGGGGTAGGGGACAATCTGGCCACCAATGACAACTACAATGTCCGCGCAGCCTCTCACGAGCTGGCCCGGTCTGCCAGTACTGTATGGGCCATATCGCACCGAAACATGAGGATCACAACATGACGGCAGCTGCTGGTATCTCCCGCTCCCGCAATAACAAGCGCACCGCCCCGGTGACCGTGATTCCCGAGGTGCGCCAGCCGGATTTTGATCTTGCTGAAGATGTGCCGAAGTACTGGTGGGACAATGACCCGGTTAAAACCCTGCTGCTGGCCGCCATGTCGGCCAGCTTTCCGGCTGGCGAGCGGTTTTTTATTGATTCCGTGCGCCACTATCAAAGCCAGATCACTGACCCTCAGCTGCAGAAAGCCATCCGTGGCTTTATCGGTCAGGAAGCACATCACTCGAAAGAGCATCATGCGCTGAATGGTTATCTCGAAGGCAAAGGTATTGGTCTGGCGCGGCTGGATCGCGAGATTCAGGCCTTTATGAACTGGATGCGCAAGAACCTGAGCCCTGAGCGTCAGCTGGCCCACACCGTGGCAGTGGAGCATTTCACCGCGCTGATGGCCGAAGAGTTCCTGCTCAAATACGACGCGCTGGAAGAAATGGACCCGCGCATGGCGCCGATCTGGGCCTGGCATGCCATTGAAGAATCCGAGCACAAGGCAGTGGCCTTTGATGTTTATAAGGCCATCGGTGGCAGCGAGTTTACCCGCGTCACCGAGATGATGCTGGTCAGCGTGATGTTTCCCGTGTTCACCGGCATTCATGTAGCGCAGCTGATGAAAGAAGATGGTCAGCTGTTCAACCTGAAATCCTGGGCCGGGGCGGTGAACTACATGTGGGGCAAGCCCGGCGTGTTCCGCAAGTTATTGCCGTCCTACTTCAAGTACTACAGCCCGAACTTCCATCCGTGGAATCATGATGCGCGGGATCTGGTGGAGAAGGCGAAGAAAAAGTGGCTCAGTCGGGTGTTGCCCAAGGCCGCTTGATCGGGGATGCTGGCCGGCGTTTCGGCACCGGCCAGCTCGGCCGGTGCCTGTTCCCATCTCAGGAGTCCGGCAACCCATGCAACGTATCAACATACATCACGATTTTGTCATCCCCGTCGAAAAGCTGTTCGTTCATCTGAGCGAGCACGAGAATCTGGAAACCATTTTTCATCCGACCAAAATTCGCCGCCTCGCTGACGGGCAGGGTGCTCGTAATGGCGTGGGTTCTGCTCGCGAGATGCGTGCGCTGGGTGGCCCGGCCTTTGTTGAAACCGTCACGGCCTATCGTGAAAACGAGCTGATTGAGTACCGCATCACTCGCGGCAGCCCGCTGAAGAATCACCTCGGTGTAATGCGGTTCTCCGCAACGCCGACGGGATCTCATCTGCATTACACGATCCAGTTTGAGGGAAAGCTGCCGTTGGTTGCCACGCTGATTCGTGCGGTGCTGGATCGGGGTATCCGCAAGGGGCTCAGCAGAATCCGCTAGCCCGGATCAGGCCCCCTGACTCCGTGACAAGTTCAACCCTGATCTGATTGGCGCAACTCCCGTGGCGTGACGCCATGCCAGCGCCGGCAGGCGCGTGAGAACGAGCTCATCGAATCAAAACCCAGTTGCTCGGCCACCCGGCCGACCGACAGTGAATCATTCGACAGCAGCTGCTTTGCCAGCTGCGCCCTCACATCATCCAGCAGGTCTCGGTACTGGATGCCTTCGTCACGCAGCAGCCTTTGCAGCTTGCGTTCACTCATGGCGAGATCGCTGGCAATGTCTGGCAGGGCCGGTAGAGTGCCCTGTTGTATTTTTCTGACGATAAGATCGCGCACCCGCGCACTGGTCTGACCCTGACGCGCTGAAATATAGTCCTCGCAGAGTGCCGCATTGGCGCGCGCTATCTGAGGACTGCTGGATGGCAATTGAGCGGATGCCAGACTGCCTGTGGTGCTATAGATGCCATCGCACGCGGCAGAAAACGTTACCGGGCAAGCAAAAAAGTTCTGGTAGGAGGCGGGATCAGAAGGGCAGTGGTGCTGCAACGTGATGCGCGCTACGCCTGTATCTGGCACCAACTGGCGGGCAATCAGATACACCGATGCCAGCACCGCTTCGACACAGGCATCAGCAAAGCGTGGAAAGCCCGGACGCATGCCAAGCATCAGTCCGATTTCGTTATCCTGATGATGAAACTGCATGGCGATGCCATCGCTGATCATGCCGGCGAAGCGGCAGATCAGATCTCCGGCCTCTTCCACATTGGCACTGGCCATGGCGGCGACACCGAGCGCATGAAAGGTGGTCAGGTTAACGTGTTGCGCCACCGTCAGACCGAACGCCGGGTCGCCGCTTTCCGCGACCGCCAGATTCCAGAGGCGGGTCATGTCGGCCACCGGGATACGCTGCGCCGGATTGTTTACCAGCGCATGATCAATGCCGGCATCAGCAAACAGACGTCGATCATCGACAGCATAAGTGCGTAGCGCCCGGGCAATGGCGCCGGCCCAGGTGGCCATAGTGGTGTTCTGCAGTAGGACTTTGTTATTAGGCTGCTGTTGCATTGTCGTCATCGGATCAATCTCTGTCGCAAAGCGGTAAAACCGCAAACCTCCCAGCGCTTACTCTCTGTGCCGCACGTTTTGCTTTGCCGCCATGCGGCATTCCGCGACTTACCGCATCAGGAGAACAACAAATGCAGGCTCACACTATCAGCAGATGGGTAGGGTCAATCTTGCTCGCCATCGTTGCTGCACCCTCTTTCGCCGTGGATGGCCATGAACCGCCAGTCAATCCTTACCTGGCCGATGGCCCCTGGTCCATGAGTCACCGCACGCCGTATGCTCAGGGCTCCAGCCCGCTGCCCGGGCCAACCAATACTACGGCCCTGACCGGTCGCGATTACGTTACAACCGGGATCACCAACATCACATTGGCCGCATCGCCGGTGTATCCGCGCCCAAAGCAAGGTTGGTTCATGGAGAGGTTCTTTGGCAGCCTGCTGGATCAGCAGTGGGGCAAGCCAAGGGTGCATTGGGGTTCAACCTTCGGGGCGGTCTACAAGCTGCGCGACAACAAGATTGTTGACCGGCTGGAAAAGCCGTCCGGGATCAGTCTGGGCAACCTCGGTACCGCCACTTCCGGCGCCTACACGGTGGTCGATCGCAGCAATACATTCTTCACCGTGGATGGCGTGACGGTGCTGGCTTACCGGGACATAGACCCGAAGGATATTAATTCCGGCATCAAGCTTCGCAGTGCGTTCACGCTGCCGGCTTCCAGTTTGCGTGGCGATGCCAAGAGCGACCCGATTGTTGGCATGACGCTGCTTTGGGATGGACGACTGGTCGTGGCCACCAAGCTCGGCACCGTGGCAGTTATGAACCGGAATTTTTCCGAGTTCTGGAGCATCAAGCTGGGAGATCAACAGGACCCGGCTGGCGAGGAAGTCTCTAACTCCATCGCTGCGGATGAGAAGGGCGGCATCTATGTGGTGACGGAAAAGGCCATGTACCGGGTGCAATGGACCGGGTTCGCACTGACCACCGCAGAACATGAAGGCGGCTGGCGCGCTGAATACGAGGCCGGCGAAGGGCAGGCCGCGGGCAGACTGGGTAAGGGTTCCGGCTCAACCCCGTCATTGATGGGTGGCCCGGCGGACAAGGATCGCTTTGTGGTGATCACCGATGGTCAGCAGTTGTCCCATCTGG
>JBFHPX010000248.1:0-3828 GCA_041592575.1 Alcanivoracaceae bacterium | reverse complement strand
GCTTGTGCTCATCGGCCAGGGTGGCCAGCAGCTCCGCCGGCAGGCCGCGACTCTCCGGGCCAAACAGCAGAATATCTTCTGCCTCAAAAGCCATTTCCGTATGTTGTCGGCTGACCTTGCTCGATAGCGCCAGCAGTCGCCGGCCTGGCAGTGCTTCGACCAGGTCAGCCAGACTGGCATGGACGCGGATATCGGCGAACTCCCGGTAATCAAGCCCGGCACGGCGCAGTTTCTTTTCTTCCAGCGAAAAGCCGAGCGGCTCAATCAGATGCAAGGCGCTGCCAGTGTTGGCGCACAGGCGGATGAGATTGCCTGTATTCGGGGGGATTTCAGGTTCGTAGAGGGCGATGTGGAACATGGGCTACTCATCGCTGAGGGTGGATTCTTCCACCGCGTTTTCCGGCATCCTGCCAGACTCGCGGTGAAAGAATCTCTCGCTTGTCAGGCGTTGCGGCCGGTGCGCTTGCGGTCTGACTCAGTCAGCTGCTTCTTGCGCAAGCGAATGCTGCTCGGGGTGACCTCAACCAGCTCGTCATCGTCAATGAAGTCCAGTGCCTGTTCCAGTGACATCCGGATCGGCGGCGTCAGGATGATGTTTTCATCGCTGCCGGCGGCGCGGATGTTGGTCAGCTGCTTGGCCTTGGTCGGGTTCACAACCAGATCGTTATCACGGCTGTGAATGCCGATCAGCTGGCCTTCATACACGTCCACGTTCGGGTCGATAAACATCCGGCCGCGCTCCTGCAGGTTGAACAGGGCGTAGGCCAGCACCTTGCCGGCGACGTTGGAAATCAGCACGCCGTTATTGCGCTCGCCCACCGTGCCCGGGCGGAAGTCGCCATAGTGAGAGAAGGTGGCGTTGAAAATACCGCTGCCCGAGGTCAACGTCATGAACAGCGAGCGGAAACCGATCAGGCCACGGGACGGAGCAACATATTCAAGCCGGACACGGCCCTTGCCGTCCGGGGTCATGTTGCTCATCACGCCACGACGCATGCCCATCTGTTCCATGATCGGGCCCTGGTGCTGCTCTTCCACGTCCAGCACCAGTTGCTCGTAGGGCTCCTGCTTGACGCCGTCGATTTCCTTGAGAATCACTTCCGGACGACCGACGGCAAGCTCATAGCCTTCGCGGCGCATGGTTTCGATCAGCACCGACAGGTGCAACTCGCCACGGCCGGAAACGCGGAAGCGGTCCGGGCTGTCGGTGTCTTCGACGCGCAGGGCGACGTTGTGCTTCAGCTCTTCATGCAGACGATCGCGGATGTTGCGGCTGGTGACGTACTTGCCGTCCTGGCCGGCGAACGGCGACGTGTTGACATGGAAGAACATGCTGACGGTAGGCTCGTCGACTTTCAGCGCCGGCAGCGCTTCGACATTCGCCGGATCGCACAGGGTGTCGGAAATATCCAGCGGGTCAAGGCCGGTGATGCAGACGATGTCGCCGGCGGACGCTTCCGGTACTTCAACGCGCTCCAGGCCGTGGTGGCCCATGACGGTCAATACCCGGCCGCTACGTACCTTGCCGTGACGATCAATAACTTTAACCGGCATGTTGCTTCTCAGCTTGCCGCGCTTGATCCGGCCGATACCGATCATGCCGACATAGGAGTTGTAGTCGAGCGAGGAGATCTGCATCTGGAACGGACCTTCCTGATCAACCTGCGGTACCGGAACCTTGTCGACGATGGCCTGGAACAGCGGCGTCATGTCGTCGGCCATCTTGCTCACGTCGAGACCGGCGATGCCGTTCAGCGCGGAGGCATAAACCACCGGGAAGTCGAGCTGCTCATCGGTGGCGCCGAGGCGGTCGAACAGATCAAAAACCTGGTCCATGACCCAGTCCGGACGCGCTCCCGGGCGGTCGATCTTGTTGATGACGACGATCGGGCTCAAGCCTTGTTCGAATGCCTTCTGGGTGACGAAGCGGGTCTGCGGCATAGGTCCGTCCTGCGCATCCACCAGCAGCAACACCGAATCCACCATCGACAGTACCCGCTCTACCTCACCGCCGAAGTCGGCGTGCCCGGGGGTGTCGACGATATTGATGTTATAGCCGTTCCACTTGAGCGCCGTATTTTTGGCGAGAATGGTAATGCCGCGTTCCTTCTCCTGATCGTTCGAGTCCATGACGCGCTCGACGTTGCCGGCCCGGTCACCGAGGGTGCCGGATTGCTGGAGAAGACGGTCTACCAGAGTGGTTTTGCCATGGTCGACGTGGGCGATAATGGCGATGTTACGGAGGCGTTCGATCACAGGTTTTCTACCGCAGACGGAATTTGAGGGCGCGCAGTATAGCAGCGTGTGAGCCTGCTGTGACTGGATTCGTAAAACTGTCATGATATCGCCGATGGGCGGTAGCGGGGGAACCCCGACGCCGGTCGCGGGTCGGAGGCGGTCCGCGAGTGAGGAGGTGGGGTTGATGAACCGGAAACACTTTTGTCTGCTTATGGCTCTGTTCAGCCTGCCGTCGCTGCTGTCTGCGGCGCCTTTTGCTCCCGCCAAACCCACCGCCCGTGTTATCTATGGCCTGCATGAGCAGGTGTTTGTTACCGAGCTGGGCATCATCCTGCCGGCCAAGGTCGATACCGGCGCTGACAGCTCATCGCTGAGCGCTTCCAATATTCGGCCGTTCAAGCGTAATGGCGAGCGCTGGGTGCGGTTCGATCTGGCGGTGGAAGGCATGGAGTTGACCGATGTCACGTTGCCGTTGTCCCATAACGTCCGTATCCGCCGCCGTGCCTCGGACTATGATCCGGAAGAGGAAAAGTACTATGCCCGTCGGCCGGTGGTGGAATTGATGCTGTGCATCGGCAACCGGGCGGTAAAGGTTGATGTTAATCTGGCGGACCGTCGTGGTTTCCGTCAGCCACTGTTGCTGGGAGCCAGTGCCTTGCGCGAGATGCGTGCGCTGGTGGACTCTGAGTTCGAGTTTTCTGCTGGTGTCCCGCTTTGTGCCGGGGCGGAGGATGCCCAGCGTTATCCACCGCTAACTGAAGAAGAGGAACGTTAATGCGCACTGTGCGCCTGCACGCCAGATTGCTGGCGCTGGCTTTGTGTCTCGTTGGCTTGGGCAGTGTCGCCTGGCAGGTCTGGGTGCAGGAAATTCCGCTGGTGGAATCCGATGTGGAGCCAGTCTGGGTGGTCGATGCCCGGGTGGAGTTCGAGCCCAGGGAAAGCCTGCCGATCAAGGTGCGGATGTATGTGCCGCCAGGCACCAACGAGTTCGTGACCTTGAGCGAGAGCTTCGTCGGTAACAATTTCGGCGTCGGCATGTCGCGCAGTGAAGGCAATCGTCTGGCAACCTGGTCGACCCGCCGTGCCCAGGGGCATCAGGTGCTGTACTACCGGTTGGTGCTGGCGCGCCGGTTTGTCATGGAAGACGATGCGGCCGCCGCGCCGCATTTTCGCCGGCGTGAGCCACTGGAGGGCGCCGAGCGGGTTGCTGCGGAGAGCTTGCTGGACCCGATCCGCGAGCGCTCTGCCGATATCCAGACTTTCATTTCCGAGACCATCCATACCGTTAATGATGACAACAACGACAGCGTCCGGCTGTTGCTGGCCGGGGATCGCTCGGTCGAGCAGCGCGCCAGAGTGGTGGACCTGTTGCTCGCGGCGGCGCATATCCCGGCGGAGCAGGTCCACACCGTGCGACTGGCCCATGGGCTTGTTCAGCAGCCGGAGCTGTGGGTGCGAGGTTTCAACGGCACTGACTGGTTGTATTTCAATCCGCGTACGGCGGAGCAGGGCCTGCCGGCTGACCGTATTGTCTGGTGGACTGGCAGCGAGCCGATGGTCCGTGCAGACGGCGCCAAGCGTCTGCAGGTG
>JBFHPX010000247.1:0-3829 GCA_041592575.1 Alcanivoracaceae bacterium | reverse complement strand
GGTGGTCAACGGAATCGGCGGCGGATTCAGCCAGACATCAATTTCGGCATGACGCTGGACCAGTGCGCGGGCATTGCCCGGGTTGGTTTCCAGATGCAGCACCCGGCTGGCGTGGGCATACAGCACCGGATCGTTACGTACCTTTTCAAATGACGGCAAACGGATCACGGTCTGGTCACGTTTCAGTTTCGGGTGCGGTAGCAGCTGCACCACCTGTTCGCCATTGTCATTGATGCTGACGCCGAGCATCGGGTTGTTGCGGCGCTCCACCTCACACTCATCCATCTCCTGAGTGTTGACGTAGGGATTGATGATGCGATCAACCCGGCCGGGGCGGTCGATGCGAGTGGAATCGATTTCCCAGTAACCTTCCGGGGTATCACGACGGATAAAGGCGGTGCCGCGAACATCGGTGATGCTGTCGACGGTCTCGCCACGGGCAAGTCGATGGGCCACTTCAACCACGGCACGTTCGGCGTTGCCATACAGCAGCAGATCGGCGGTAGCATCAAGCAAGATGGAGCGGCGGACCTTGTCCTGCCAGTAGTCGTAATGGCCAATGCGGCGCAGCGAGGCTTCGATGCCGCCGAGAATGACCGGCACATCGGACCAGGCTTCCTTGCAGCGCTGAGAGTACACCAGCGAGCAGCGGTCCGGGCGCTTCCCGGCTTCGCCGCCCGGGGTATAGGCGTCGTCAGAGCGCGGTTTGCGATCTGCGGTGTAGCGGTTGATCATGGAATCCATGTTGCCGGCGGCGACACCGAAGAACAGGTTCGGCCGGCCCAGCGCCATAAAGGCGTCCTTCGAGGTCCAGTCCGGCTGGGCGATGATGCCGACCCGGAACCCCTGAGCCTCGAGCAAACGGCCGACAATCGCCATGCCGAATGACGGATGGTCAACATAGGCGTCACCGGTGACAATGATGATGTCGCAGGAGTCCCAGCCGAGCTGATCCATCTCGGCCCGGGACATCGGCAGGAAAGGCGCCGTGCCAAAGCATTCCGCCCAGTATCGGGGGTAACCGAACAGGCTGGTGCGGGGGCGGGGAATCGACAGGGCAGACATCAGGTATCCGGACAACGGCGGCGGGGTGACGCATTGTACCTGTTGGCGGTGACAACGGCGACCGGTGGCGGTCCTCCAGCGCATTATCGGTAGCATGACCAGACGGGCGGGTTGCGTGAATTGTAAAACCTGAGGAGGTACCCTGACCGAGGTCATGAAATGCGGTCGCCATCATGGCTAAGATGATAGCATTACGAGACTAAGCGAAGAGGATGCGCTCATGTCCATCAGTGCAGCAGCTATTGACCTGCAGTCAGACGAGAGCCTGATCTGGAGCCTTGGCGAGTTCGACGATCATCGCCGGGCGGTGGAGTTTGTGCGCCATTTCCGAGAGTCCCTCTGTATCTATTCCAACAAGGTTGGCCAGATCTACGCCTGTTACGACGTGATTGTGCCCACCGGGGAGTTGCCGGATCTGGTGGTGGTGCCTGACCTCGAGGCCTTTACTGAAACCTGGTACGAGGTGCCGGAAAAGGCCATTCTCTCTACCGGGTATACCATCGTCCCTGGCGGAGTGGTCGGCCGTACTGGTCTGTATCTGCACATGAAAGATGCCGATGGCAAGGGCAAGGCGGTGCCGTTGGCGGCGGGCCTGCAAACCGTTGCCGAGGAGTTTGAGGCGCGAGGCGACGAATTCCTGCCGATCCTGACCAAGGGTGATCTGCGCGCGTTCAAGAAGCAGGCGCCTATGTTGCACCTGCATCGGCTCGACGCCAAAGTCATGTCGGAAAAATCCCGCTTCGAACTGAATGACATTCGCAGCAGCATGAAGAAAAAGCTGCGCACCTGTTGTTGAGTCGATACAGCAAATAAAAAGGGCGCCATTGGCGCCCTTTTTATTTGCTGTCATCGGTCAGGCAGCGGCAGCCTGATCCAGCACATCGCGCCATTCATTGATCAGGGCGCTGTTGTCATGTTGCCAGGGATGAAAATCCGGACGCAGATATTGCAAATACTCCGGAATAACAGGCAATAGCAGCCCTTTTACCCCGAACAGCTTCCACAATCCCCTGGCAATGGTCAGCGGTTTGCGGTGCAGCTTGTCGTGTTTCAGAAAGGCGGCGGTATAGGTGCTGGTGTAGCTGGCCAGTGCCAGCGTGGCACTGAGAAAAATCCGTACTCGCATGGCGTAATCGCCGGACACGTCCTGATAAAGATCAAACGCCACGCCCTTGTGCTCGGTCTCTTCAATGGCATGCCAGGCCCACAGATCACGCACACTTGGGTCAATTTTTTCCAGCAGCGCCGGATCACTCAGCAAACGGTGGGCGAGAATGGCGGTGATGTGTTCCAGCCCGGCAGTGGCGGCCAGTTGCTGCAGTTTCGACAGCCGCTTGCGACCGATGGCGATAAATTTCTGCGCCAGTGCCTGACCGCCTTCAGCTTCCTCCCGATATCCCTGCTCCGCCAGCATCCTGTTGAAACTGTCGTGCTCAAGCGAGTGCATTGCTTCCTGACCGATGAACCCGGAAATTTCCTTCTGTCGAGCCTTGTCGGTGACCAGGTCGCGGAATTCGCGCACCGAGTCAACAAACAGCCGTTCGCCATCCGGGAAAGTCAGTGACAGGGCGTTGAGAAAATGCGTCAGCACCGGGTCATTGTCGAACCAGTAGTGCGGCACATCCTTGAAACCGAAATCCTGGCGTTGCGGGGTGATTTGCACATGGCTCGGCTTGCGGGCGGTCTTGCGGCGCGTGTTCAGCAGCATGGTCTGGTCCTCGGTTGACTGGTGAGCCGGGGCGGTCGGGCACTCCGGGTGCCGACCAAGCGCCTGCTTGGTCTATGCTTGGCAGTCTGACAGCGGCCGCTGTCAGGGTCTCGTCGTGGAGGGCCATGGTTTGGTGAGTTTGGGCCAGAACAAGCAATCCGGAGTTGCTCCGGTGGGGGTGCCGGGCATCTATGTGCTGCTGCTATGCGACGTCCTGCGCCGGTTTGGCCATGATGACAGCCGAATGCTGCTGGAGCTGGGTATCTCCCGTTCTGGCCTGTTGTCACCGGACAGCCGTATCCCCGTGCTGCTTGCCCACAGTGCTGCCCGTCGCGCCATTGCCCTGACCGGCGATCAGGGGCTGGGGCCGGCCTTTGCCGCAGCACTGAAGGTCACCCTGCATGGCTCACTGGGCATGATGGCGCTGTCCAGCCCCAGCATTGGCGCCGCCATGGACGCCGCCGGCCGCTATCTGGTTTTGCGCGCTCCCTTTCTGGCAATGAGCCACCGGATCGATGGTGACCGGGTGCGGATTCGCTTCGAGGCCCGAGATGATCTGGCCGATCTGCACGGCTTTATCATGGAAATCATGCTGATCGGCATGGCCCATATGGCCGAGCAGTTACTCGGTCAGCCGCTGCAGGGTGCCGAGATCACCATGCCCGGCCAGCCACCGGGCTGGTATCGCAACCAGCGGATCAGTCTGCCGGCGCCGATCCACTATCAGGCCGCCGACCATGAGCTGATTATGCCGTTGGCGGTGTTCGATGCCGCTCCCCGATTAGCCGACCCGGCGGTGGCGGCGCTGGCCCGCGAGCAATGCGAACAGGAGTTCCGGCAGTTGTTTCGTGAGGTGAACCGGCTCAGTGATCGTATTGCTGGCTGGCTGGCCGCCTGTCCCGATGCGGCCGCGCTGCCTGATCTTGAAGCCATGGCAAGGCAGTTGCATATATCCGCACGGACCCTGAAGCGGCGGCTTCAGGATGAAGGCTGTCATGGGCGGCAGTTGCTTGATGCCGAGCTGTGCCGGCGTGCCTGTGAGGCGCTGCGTCGACC
>JBFHPX010000246.1:0-3840 GCA_041592575.1 Alcanivoracaceae bacterium | reverse complement strand
CCTCCTCATCCAGACTGCCATCCTGATTGTTTTTCTGCAGATAATCACGAGCAGCAATCAGATCCTTGATGGTTTCAGTTTTCCGGTACTGCTCGATCAGTGTGTTGGCGCGTTGGCTGGTGCGTTGCGCGATCATCCGTCCTTGCCGGTGGGCAGCGCTTGCCAGTTGCCGTTCTGCTTCTACTAACTGCGGATCGCGCTGCTGCGTACCGCTTAGCGTGCGGGCATTGCCAAGCAAATCACGTGTACGTGGCCAGTCTTTCCTGTCAGCAAAATAGTGGCCCAGCTGATTCATCTGCTCGATGAGATCGATCCGGCGCCTTTCCAGCTGACGAACCAGGTTGTCGGCATCACGCGTCGTCAGTGTGCCTAGCTGCTCCTTGCTCGTTTTCTGGTTGATAATCCATTTCGCTTCCGATACCAGCACGTCTGCCGCGAGCTGGCGATAGCGAAGCTTCTGTCGATCTTCCAGATCATGATACGCGTCAGCGATCAGGCTGCTGCCACGCCAGCGTCGATCCAGCTCATCCATCACAGCAAAGGCCTCCTGCCAGCGACCACTGGAGGCGAGGTTGCCGGCTTCCTTGATGCGGGCCTGCTGATGCTTTTCGATATCTTTCAGCACTGCTTCACGTTGCTTGACCAGCGCATCGTACTGGGGATGTTGAGTTGAGATGTGCTCGACAATCTTCAGTGCCCGAACATGGTCACCTGCTTTTCTTGCTGCTGCCAGTTCCTCCTCGGCATCCACATCCATCGGCACCGGGCCAACGCAGCCGGCCATTGTGGCGGCAACGAACAGGGAGGCAAGCAGTCTATTCAGCGGCACGTCTTGGTGTGTCCATTAGTTGATTGATAAAAGTGGCAATGCGCTGTTCCATCAGCGTTTCCGATTGTGCGTGCACGCCCTCAACAATGAAAGTATTGACCGACTCGTTGCGACCGCGAACTCTCATGGCACCGGATTGCCGCAGTCGCACCCGTGGGCGGACGTTCGGATTGGATATCATCTCTTCGGACGCCACCACTTCCCCGGCGCTGGCCATATTCGACAGACGTGAGGCCAGATTCACCGAATCGCCCACTACGGTGTATTGCATGCGGTCATGAGAGCCCAGGTTTCCTGCCAGCATGTTGCCGGAATTGATGCCGATGCGGAAACTGACCGTGGTCAGGCCGCGGCGCTGACGTAGCACGTTCAGGCGATCAACGAGACGCTGGATCATTACTGCGCAGCACAGACCGTGGTAGGAATGCTCGGCATCATCCTCCGGCACCCCGAATACGATCATGGCGCAATCGCCCATATATTTGTCGATGGTGCCGCGATAAAAAGTCGCCGCCATGGAAATTGCATCAAAGTAGGCGTTCAGCAACTCTGCCACCGCATCTGGAGCAATGCTCTCCGATAGCCGGGTAAAGCCAACGATGTCGGCAAACACCACGGTGGCTTCGACTTCGCGGCCGCCGAGCGATACCTGCTTCAGATCGGCCATCATTTTTTTCGCCACAGTGGGGCTGACAAAGCGCGAAAGTACTTTTTCCACCTGATTTTTTTCCAGCAAGCCGGAGGCCATGTTGTGATAGGCGTCCACCAATTGGCCGATTTCGTCATTGCGGCGATCGGACAAACGGAACTCCAGATTACCGTCACGTAGCGCGCTGGCAGCCTCAAGCAAATCATGGATGGGTTGTGATAATCGCCGGCTGACCAGAAAGGCCACAATAATTGCGATCAGGCTCATCGCCAGCGTGGCGGTCAGAATGGTGCTGCGCACCTCCTGTCGTGCGGCATCGATTGGTGCCCGTGAAACGCTCACCGCAGCATGCCCGGCGGTCAACTCATTGATGCGTACCGGGGCGAAATAGGTGGTCAGCATCTCGTTGCCACTGCGCCAGCGCAGCAGGCTGCCGCCAGCGGTGGGCAGAATGTCCTGAGGCAGGGTGCCTGCCTGTTCGATCAGGTTGCCGTCGCGATCAAACAGTGCGGCCCCGCGCAGTGAGCCACTCTGCATCAGGTTGCCGAGAATGATGTTCATGCTGAAGGTATCTTCCGCCAGCAGCGGCTCGCGGGTGGTATCGGCCAGCTGTTGGGCCAGAGTGCTGCCAAACTGATCGGCTTGCTGCTGCATCCGATCCAGCTGACTGTTCATGATCAGGCTGCCCAGCACTGCCATGCCGAGCAGAATCATGATCGAGATCGACAGGCCCAGTTTCCAGGCCACCGGGAAATAGTCAGGCAGAAGGGGGGCGAGGCTGTCGCTCAGATTGCGACGCACATTGACGAACTTGTCCCTGATACTGACACCCACCTGATGCAATCCTGCTGTACTGCCTGCCATGGCGCGTACCCCGGTAATGGCCCATCCCTGCAGGCCCGGTCAGCCTCGAGTCAACCGGGTAGCGGACCCCTGATACTAGCGTTTTGTGAGCCAATACGCACTTCTGCCGCCGACGGGATGGCCCGTCGGCGGGTCAGACGGACAGCGGGATACCGTGATCGTTCCGCTCGGTGAGTATCTCGAAGGCAGCGCCGTGGGCGCTGGTGAGGATACGCTCAGGCTTGCCCGGTTCGGCAAGCCTGACTTCGCAGCGGGCGATCTTGCTGTTCAGGCAGGTTTTCGAGCCCCTGGGCGGGTTGTAATAGGTCAGGGCGGTGAAATGGCTGGCCGGTGCGCTGATCGACACGCTCAGGCTTTCCCGGCCGTTGCCGGTTGTCATCCGCCAGTCAAAAAAGTGGTAGCTGCCCTCGGCGCGGAACGCCCGGCCAAGGCTGTTGAACAGATAGTCGCGGCCGTCCAGCCGCAGGCAGGCGATGCTCATCCAGGGCGAGCGGATCGGCCCGACCTTGACCTGGGCAGTGATGCATTCGAGGAAGGCGCCGGGCGCCTCGTCAAAGGCGGCTACCTGTCCCCAGGCGTAGCGATCGGTGTGCTGGCTGCCCCAGTTATGATTCTCGCTGCCGGGCCAGTGGTCGATCACCATTTCCTCGCCATCAACGGTAATCTTGCCGCGGTATTGGACCTGCGGCCGGCTGACCACAGACTTTGCCTTCGGCAGCTTCGTGGCGTAAAGGTTTTCCGGCAGAAATAACAGCGGCTCCGGTTCGCCTTCGTAACCCAGACACCAGCGGATCTCGTGGCCATTGTGTTTGGCGCTGCCTTTCAAGCGGTGGCTGTCGAGCTCGGCATTGCCGATGCGCACCGACATCCTGTCGCGGCTGAAGCTGCAACCGTCGAGCGGATGCTCCTGCTTCACCGCCACCACCCGGTCCTGCTCACCGTCAAACCAGATCGCCCACAGCTCGCCCAGCGATGGCCGGTTATCCTTCGGCACAAACAGGGTGTAGCGGATCCAGAATGCCTGTGGTCTGGACGGATGATTGGCGCGCAGAAACCAGGACTCGTAATGCCCGGCCTGACCGCGATGCTGACAGCCGTGATAGGGAATCATGACGCGTTGCTGGCCAAATCAAATGCCTTGCCTTCATCGACAAAGCGGATCGCCTTGAACGGGAACGCCAGCATCGAATCGCGGTAGGCTACTTCCGCCTGACCGATCTGTTTGCCGTTACTGGTGATCGTTAACGGGCAGGTAATCAGTGAACGGAGCAGGCCATTCTTGCCATATTCTTTCTGTCCCTCGGCGCGCACGGCGCCGAGCTCCGGATGGTTGAATTCAAGCCAGTAATGCGGTCCGGACATTCTGATGGTGAGCTCGCCACGACACGGGAACTGCTCGCCTTCAAGGGTGACCATGCCACGAAAATAGCGCGGCACGCTGAGGCTGAAAATTTTTGTGGTAAAGGCGCGGATGGTAAACGCAAACGGACGCTTGATG
>JBFHPX010000245.1:0-3849 GCA_041592575.1 Alcanivoracaceae bacterium | reverse complement strand
TCTGTAATCTGAAAATGTCTGCTCGGCTCAGCCGGGCAGACAGGTTACCCGATTACGCCCTTCGTCTTTGGAGATATACAGACCCTCGTCGGCCTGCTGCAACAGAATGGCTTCCTGACCTGGTGCCAATGGAATTGCTGAGGTTACGCCGGCACTGATGGTGACGGTGATATTTTCATTGGCTACGCGAAACGGTGTTTCTGCCACTTTCCGGCGGACCCGCTCGGCCACCGCGCGCGCTCCCTCCATATCCGTTTCCGGGAGCACGATGCAGAATTCCTCGCCACCGTAGCGTGCCACCACGTCAGAATCGCGGGCCACACTCTGACGGATCTGGCCTGCCACCATGCGCAGGCAGTCGTCACCGACCTGATGACCGTGGCGGTCGTTGAACCGCTTGAAGTGATCAATGTCCAGCAGAATTACCGCCAGAGGATGCTGGTAGCGGAAGCACCGGGTTACTTCCCGGTTCAGATAGTTGTCCAGATAACGCCGGTTGCGCAGACCGGTTAGCGCATCAGAGTCACTCAATTCCTGCAGGATGACATTGGCCTTGGCCAGCTCCTCCGTGCGTTCTGCAACCTTACTCTCCAGCTGCTGATTGGCCTGTTCCTGAGCCATGCGAGCGCGCCGTTCGTTCTGCAGCGCTTCCATCTGCGCCTGAAAGCGTCGCCGGCGCTCTTCATTGATCCGTTCTGCCAGAGCGAACGACAGCAGCACCACCAGCATGATCGAACCAATCTGTACGGAGTTGTCGGTGAATGAGTTTTGCGGCAGGAATGACAGTTTGCTGGCCGCCAGAGTCAGGCCACCAAGGAGCAGGGCGCCCCAGGCGAACACGTAGAACATCGCCGGTCGCTCACCGCGCAGGGAGCCATACAGGCCGACAAACAATGCCGAGCTGCAGCCGATTACTGCGCCGGTAATGATGCTGATCAACATGGTGTTGTAGGAGGTCAGGAAAACCGCTGCCATCATTGCTATGGTCAATACCAGCACGGCGCGCATTCCGATACGGATGAGTGGTGGCAGGGACTCGCGTCCGAGCTGCAGGAACTCATCCGTGAACAACAGTGCAAACAGCATTGCGCTGGCGAGAAAGAAGCCTATGCTCTGGCCATTCCACTGTATGGCGTCAGGCCAGAAGTACTGGAATGAATAGCCGGTCAGCGAAGACACAAACATCGGCAGAGAGACGACAAAGCCGACGTAGTAAAGATAGCTGCGATCGCCGATGCCGATAAACATAAAAAGGTTATAGATCAGCATGACCAGCATGGCGCCGAAATAGATTCCCGCGAGCAGCTGGCGAGCCTGGTCGTGGCTGGCAAAGGCGCTTTTCTGCCATAGCGATAACGGCAGCTGCACCACACCGTCGGTACGGACGTGGATCAGCAGGGTTCGGGTCTGGTCTGCCGGCCAGTGGGTCGGTATCAGGAAGTAGTGATGGTTGATTGGCCTTTCGATAAACGGGCGCTGGTCGCCGAGCAGGTACTGATCAACGATCCGGTCGCCTTCCGCCAGATAGACGTCGACGTGGTCGAGGGTCGGATAGGCGATTTCAAGTATGTATTCCTCTATTCGCGGATTGTTGTTGCGAATGTCGATCCGGAACCACCAGTCGTGGCGGTCGATGCCCCGGTTTACTGCCGAGCCGGTGGCAGGGTGCCAGTCAATACCTGGCTGTAGCAGCTTGTTGGCATCAAGCTGACCACTGTCATCGCGCAGCCACTGCAGGCGACTGCTCAACTCGATCTGGCCGCGGCTGCCGTCCAGTACCACCGTCGCGGGAGACAGGGCAGGCAACAGCGCGAGGGCGAGCAGCAGTATGCCCAGACACAGCCAGCGCCAGCGCCGCTCCGGCGCCGGAGTGTCCGCGGTCAGTGCGGTGTCGTGCTTGTTGACAGGCAATCCTTGCATGGCCGGATCCTCCTTACCTGTCGACTCCGGCGAGATTGAGCGATGTTACCGGAATGTCAGGCTGCCATCTTCATGTGGTCATAAAGTAGTAGTTACAAAGATAGTTAAATAGTATTAGATCGTGTGCGCTGTGTCACACCCGTAATGTGTCGCTGGTCCAGTCTGCTCGACCGCCTGTCTGACCCGGCGGTGAGCAGTCGCCGTCATTTTGGCGGTCGGGCCAATGGCGTTCGTTTATTGCGTGGCTAGGATGGCCCGTCTGAGCCTCTGGAGTTCCGATGTTTCCTCCTGCCACTGAATTACCCCGGCGGGGCAATGCCCTGAGCCGGTTCCTTGCCAGCATGCTTCTGAAGGCTTTTGGCTGGCGCGTTGCCGGGCCACCGCCGGATGTGCCGAAAGCGGTGATTATTGGTGGACCGCACACCTCGAACTGGGATGGCGTCTTTACCCTTGCAGCGATGGTGGTGCTGCACCTTGACGCCCGGGTCATGATCAAGGACAGCGCCTTTCGTGGCCCGCTCGGCTGGTTGCTGCGCTGGCTGGGGGCGATGCCGATCGATCGCAACAGTGCAAAGGATGTGGTGCAGCAGACCGTGGACCAGTTTCTCGGTAACGACAAGATGGTGATCATCGTCGCCCCGGAGGGCACCCGAGACGGCGCCAGCCAGTGGAAATCAGGGTTCTGGCGCATCGCCAGAGCCGCCGGCGTGCCGATTATTGTTGCCACCGCCGACTACCGGAAAAAGGAAATTGCCTTTCCGGCACTGGTGATGCCCGGTGATGATATGGCGGCGGACATTGCGGCTGTTCTCGAATGTTATCGCGGTGTCGAGCCTCGGCATCCGGCGCGTTTGTCGGCACCGCTGGCGGCGATGCGGCGTCAGCAGGAGGGCAGGGATGTTTGAGTTGCGTCTGCGGCCACGATTCTATGAAACCGATGCCTTCGGTCATATCAATAACACTACGGTTTCCGGCTGGTTCGAGACTGCCCGGGAACCGCTGTTTGAAATCTTTGCGCCGGATCTTGACCCGCGTGCGTTGAACCTGATTCTGGCGCGGACGGAAATCGACTTCATTGCCCAGCTCCATTATGGTGCCGACGTTCTGGTCCGCACCGGCATTGAACGTATCGGCAACAGCTCGTTTGTGGTGCAGCATGAGGCCTGGCAGAAAGAAGTGCTGGCGGCGCGGGGCAAGGCTGTTCAGGTTTGCTTCGATCATCAGACCCAACGATCAACCCCGCTGTCGGCGGAGCATCGCCGTCAGCTGGAAATGCATCTGCTTGTGCAGGACAACTCAGCGAAGGAGTAAATCATGGCAAATGTGGTGGCCGTTCCCGCCAACCCGGCGCTCGTCAACGGGGTAGAGGATTTCATCAATGCGGTTAAACATGATCGCCAGAACAGCGCTGAGCTGTTTATCCAGATGGTCGATCACATGACGGACCGGATGTTGAGCCTGTTTCTGGTTGAGCCGTCGCAGATGATGAAACTGTCCGGCACCCAGGCCAAGGTCATCGACTTTGCTGTGGCCACCGCCGGCAAGGCTTCGCATATGCTGACACGGCAAATCTACAAGAAAACCACAAACAGCGAGTTTGCGCCGATTTTGCGCAATTTCGAGACGCTGTACTGGCCGGCAGGTGCCGACAACGGTAATCAGGCCCAGCTGCAGTTTCCGGTCAGTGATGCCTTCGCCGCGGAATTCCGCGCGGTGGCGGATATCTGTGCGGCAGGCCAGGGTTCGGCCAATGTCGAACGGGTGTCGAAGGTAATGGATCAGCTATCCAATGACATTATTGACAACTTTTTTGTCATTAATAGCAAGGAAGTGAAAATCGGTTTCGTTACCCAGAAGGCTCTGGATATCGGTATTGATGGTACGCGCAAGGCAGTGCATGCGGTCAACCACAAGGTATTGAAGGGGCTC
>JBFHPX010000244.1:0-3870 GCA_041592575.1 Alcanivoracaceae bacterium | reverse complement strand
TCCGGGACTGTGTGAGGCAGGGATGCCGAACCCAAGCCCCCAGGGATGGGTTCACGGCGGGTCCCGGAAACCCCGGACAGGTGACAGAACCGTAGAAGCTCACTGCCAGCCTTTATTATCGGGCTGTTTCAGGCGGCCATTGACGCCCACCCCATCCCGTACCACCCTAGGCGCCTTTCAATGCCGACAGGAAATCAGCATGTCTTTTGCCAATCAGGTGGTCTGGATTACCGGTGCGTCGAGCGGTATCGGCGAGGCGCTGGCGATGGAATTCAGTCGCTATGGCGCCAGGGTGGTGCTGTCTGCCCGTCGTACTGATGAGCTTGAGCGGGTGCGGCAGCGACTGGTCTGGCCGGAAAACCATCTGGTGCTGGCCCTCGACATGGCCGAGCCGTCCGAGTTTGCCGAGGCGGTGGAAAAAGTCCGCGGCCATTTCGGCCGCCTTGATATCCTCGTCAATAATGCCGGCATCAGCCAGCGTTCGCGGGTGCTGGAGACCGATATCAGCGTTGACCGTCGTGTCATGGAAATCAATTTCTTTGGTGTCATCGGCCTGACCAAGGCCGTGCTGCCCTGGTTTCGTGAACAGCGTGCCGGTCGGGTGGTGGTGATCTCCAGTCTGGTCGGTGAGCTGCCGACGCCGCTGCGCTCCGCATACTGCGCATCCAAACATGCGCTGCACGGCTGGTTCGAATCGCTGCGCGCCGAGGAGTACGACAACGGTCTGCGGGTGCTGATGGTGCTGCCCGGCTTCGTCCGCACCCAGGTGTCGATTAACGCCATCACCGGCGATGGTCGTGCCCACGGCCTGATGGATGACTACCAGAAACAGGGCATGCTGGCAGAGGCCTGCGCCGAGCGTATCATCCACGCCGTGCAGCGCGACCGTGCACAGGTTATTATCGCCGGTCGCGAGGGACTGGGGATTTGGCTGAAACGCTGGTTCCCGGCCCTGTACCGGATGGTCATTCGGCGCGTCAAAGTCACCTGAACCAGCCTGATCCGAGTCCTGCCATGAACGAAGTTGCTGATGAGCTGTTGCCCAAACACCGGGTGCGTTTCAATAAACTGCAGAAGCGTTTGCGGCGAGAAGTCGGCCAGGCGATCGCCGATTTCAACATGATTCAGGACGGTGACCGGATCATGGTCTGCCTGTCTGGCGGCAAAGACTCTTACACGATGCTGGATATTCTGCGAAATCTGCAGGTCACGGCGCCGGTGAAATTCGAGTTGATAGCAGTCAACCTGGACCAGAAACAGCCCGGTTTTCCCGAGCATGTGCTGCCGGAGTATCTGGAAAAGGAAGGGGTGCCGTACCACATCCTCGAGAAAGACACCTACTCAATCGTTAGGGAAAAAATCGAGGAGGGCAAAACCACCTGCTCACTGTGCTCACGGCTGCGTCGCGGCACGCTGTATGGTTTTGCCGAGGAAATCGGCGCCAACAAGATTGCTCTTGGTCATCACCGCGACGATATCGTCGAGACCCTGTTCCTGAATCTGTTCCATGGTGGCAAGCTGAAAGCCATGCCGCCGAAACTGCGCAGTGACGACGGCAAGCATATCCTGATCCGGCCACTGGCCTACTGCCGGGAAAAAGACATCGAGAAGTTTGCCGCCTACAAGCAGTTCCCGATTATTCCGTGCAATCTTTGCGGCTCTCAGGATGGTCTGCAACGGCAGGCGGTCAAGGACATGTTACAGCAGTGGGACCGGCAGTTTCCTGGCAGGATCGAGAGTATTTTTGCTGCCGTGCAGAATGTGGCGCCGTCGCAGCTTGCCGATGTCCGGCTGTTTGACTTCGTCAATCTGGAGCAGGGCAGAGCCGGCCGCACGCTCGGCGAGGCGCACCGCCTCGACATCGTTAATCTCTGAGCCTGGCTGGCCCGCGGCTTGGGTTTCCAGTATCGGCCCCGACCGGCGGGCTGCCGGTTTCCGGGGCGAACGTGCTAGATTGCCCTGATCAATATCTGATCGACCCGGGGCCATCATGCGAAAGTCCTTGCTTGCAGCGCTGCTGCTGATACTTGCCGGACCTGCAGCGCAGGCCGATGACGGCTTTCTGTTGTTGCCCCTGAGTGAGATGACCGCGGCTTCAGCCTTTGGGCAGAAGTTCTCAAGCCACCAGTATTCGGTCGGTACCACGGTGAACCAGCGTGGCAACCTGATTGGCTACCAGCTGACTGCAGCTGGACAGTGGCGCAGTTTCAACATCACTCCGGGCACTAACCCGGCGCTGGTTATTGTCGATACTCCTGACTTTATTGCGCTGGCTGCCGGGGAGCCGGTGTGCGTCTGGATATTCTGTTCTGCGGCGCTGCCTTGGGGGGTCATGCTGACGGCAGACGGCCCGGTGGGGCAATTTGTCGGCCGTGATCCGCTGCTGACACCGCTACCCGGTTCGCTGCCGGACAGCCGCTTCCCGGGAGCCTTCGTTAATGCCAATCGCAGTGGTGTGGTGGCCACCTCACAGCAATCCGGCGCCGGTCAGTTCGGCGCGGTTCTGTTCAATACCGCCACCCTGACCCTGACTGACGCGCCCTGGCTGACCGCCATCAACGACAACGTACCGGCGCAGGTGCTGGCTTATCACGGCGCTGATGCCGACTGCCTGATCTCCGGCACCGGTTGCGCACCAC
Organism: Alcanivoracaceae bacterium; assembly: GCA_041592575.1. Classification (GTDB taxonomy): domain Bacteria; phylum Pseudomonadota; class Gammaproteobacteria; order Pseudomonadales; family Alcanivoracaceae; genus PGZG01. Next base: position 1,231 of record JBFHPX010000244.1, on the reverse strand, counting down.
CGCCGTCGACGGGCTGTCATGATGATCATGATCGTCACGCCAATAGCCGCGGCAGGGGGCATCAGAGTCACGGCAAGGGCCATGGTTATGGCCACCACCGCTGCGGACCGGGTAAGCCCGGGAGCGACTCCTATCGTGGTATCCGCGCTACGGTGGAGTCCGTGACGGCCGCTACGGTGTCCGCCGGGGCCGGCAGTTCGTTGATCACGGTCTCTGCAGAGGGTGTCATCAGCCGTCTGCAGTTCCCGTCGCAGCTGGCCAGCGGTGAGGGCCTGTCGCGGCTGTATCCGCTGGCCCTGAACAATCGCACTGCGGTTTTGCGCGCCGACATCCATGGCAGCAGTGTCTGGCCGGGAAGGTTGTTGCGTTGTGATTTTGAGCCGCTGCAGCAGGATGCTAATGGCGATGGCGTGGTCGATTGCCTGAACGGCCTGCGGCCGGTGGAGGCTCCGGAAACCGGCATGGAGGTCCGCACCGTGTTCGGTTTCAGTCTCAATAATCAGGGTCTGCTGATCGGTAATAGCGGCTTTGCCGGCGCCGGTATCGGCGTGCCTTTTCAAGTTAACCTGAATCAGCTGGTGGCGCAGGCAGATCTGCTGGCCAACCGGCTGGTGGGCGCGGAAGGCTGGGAGCTGGGCAGCGTCAATGATCTCAATGATGGGCGTCGGGCTATTGGCCATGGTTATGTCAACTGCGCTGACTCCGCCAGAGCGGTGGCGTTAATGCCGGTGACGGCGCTGAGCGGTAGTCTCGGCTTCCGTGCCGGCAGCTGGCTGCATCCTGCCACTGTTGCACCGGGGCAGAACTATGTGCTGGCGGCGCAGGCCAAGGGCGGTTCAGGTCAGTATCTTTATCGCTACAGTGCCCGCCGCGCCGGTGACAGCGGCTGGACCCTGTTGCAGGACTGGAGCGCAGATGCGCTGCAGGCCACCGCGTCGGCGCAGAGCGGTGATGTCTGTCACCGTATCGAGCTTGCCGATGCGCTGTCATCCCAACGGCGTGAACTGATCCTGCGGCTGCGGATCAGCAATGATCCTTCGGCCGCCGCTCCGCGGTTGCTGGCGCCACTTTAAGTCGCAGCGGTCAAAACAAACCCGGCGCGGCTGCCGCCCGCCGGGACAGTGACCAAAAGGTCACGCACCCTCCCTCAGGGCGCATGAACTGACCCGACGAATCCGTTAGAATCGCCGCCTTCACTGCCCGGGCTCCGGCCCGGCGTCCGTTTTATTTG
>JBFHPX010000243.1:0-3872 GCA_041592575.1 Alcanivoracaceae bacterium | reverse complement strand
GGATATCTGGACTGAAGGTTGCCGCAAGGTCGGCACCGCAGAAATGGGCGATGCAGTCGTCGCCGCACTGAAGGGTTGAGCCCGCAGGCAAAGCCTTGCCAAGCGCACCGCTGCCCGAGAGCGCCTTCCCAACCCGTGGCGGCAAGGCTGAAATGCAAAAAGTAACGGATAACGGAGAACGAATATGAAAACCGTAGGATTTGTAGGCTGGCGTGGCATGGTCGGTTCCGTGCTGATGGGCCGGATGCTGGAAGACAACGATTTTCGCGATATCGAGCCGGTTTTTTTTACCACCTCGCAGGTCGGCCAGGCTGGTCCGGATATCGGCCGTGATGTGCCGCCGCTGAAAGATGCCAACAGTATTGATGAGCTGAAAAAGCTGGATGTAATCGTTACCTGCCAGGGTGGTGATTACACCAACGATATCTATCCGAAGCTGCGCGCTGCCGGCTGGAAAGGCTACTGGATCGATGCCGCATCTGCATTGCGGATGAAGGATGATGCGATCATCGTGCTGGACCCGGTTAACCGCCGGGTGATCGACGAAGGTCTGGCCAATGGTGTCAGGGATTTCGTCGGTGGTAATTGCACCGTCAGCCTGATGCTGATGTCGCTGGGCGGCCTGTTCAATGCCGGTCTGGTGGAGTGGGCCACGTCAATGACCTATCAGGCGGCCTCCGGCGCCGGTGCCCAGAACATGCGCGAATTGATTTCCCAGATGGGTAAGATTCATGCCGATGTCGCCGGGCAGCTGGCGGACCCGGCCAGTGCCATTCTAGAGATTGATCGTCAGGTTGCCGCCACCATGCGTAGCGAAGAGTTGCCGAAAGCCAACTTTGGTCATGCTCTCGCCGGTTCGCTGTTGCCGTATATCGACAAGCAACTTGATAGCGGTCAGAGCAAGGAAGAATGGAAGGGTCAGGCGGAGACCAACAAGATTCTCGGCCGTAGCGTTAATCCGATCCCGCTCGATGGTACCTGCGTGCGCATCGGTGCGATGCGCTGCCATAGTCAGGCGCTGACCATCAAGCTGACCCGTGATGTACCGATGGATGAAATCAATAGCATCATTGCCAGTGCTAATGACTGGGTGAAGGTAGTGCCGAACAGCCGCGAGGATTCTCTGCGTGATCTGACGCCGACCGCGGTAACCGGCACCCTGTCCGTGCCAGTTGGTCGTCTGCGCAAGATGAACATGGGCTCCCAGTACCTGAACGCCTTTACCGTTGGCGATCAGTTGCTGTGGGGCGCCGCTGAACCGCTGAAGCGCATGCTGCGCATTCTGCTGGAGAAATAATGAGTCGTTCCTTTTCTGTCGCAGTGGTTGGCGCTACCGGCCTGGTCGGTGAGGCGGTGCTCGACTTGCTGAATGAGCGCGAGTTGCCGATTGGCACCCTGCAGCTGGTGGCGTCGGACGCCACCGCCGGACGGCGAATTGAATACAAGGGTGGCTACCTCAAGGTGGCTGATATCGAGCGCTTTGATTTTGCCGGCGTCGATGTTGCCCTGTTTGCCGTGCCTGCTGCGGTTAGCGCCCAGTATTCGCCGAGGGCGGCGGAGCACGGCTGTGTAGTGGTTGATCTGTCCGGCATCTGGCTGGCCGATCCGCAGGTGCCGGTGGTGCTGCCAGGCATTAACGAGGCGGCCCTCGACGATGTCCGCGAGCGCAATCTGGTGGCCGTGCCAGCCGGCATTGCCGCCCAGGTGGCGCCGTTGCTGGCCTGCTTGCTGGAGGATCAGATGCCTGAGCAGATCAGCCTGACTGCCATGCTGCCGGCCTCGGCGGCGGGGCGTCACGGGGTGGAGGAGCTGGCAAGACAGACCGCCCGGCTGCTCAACAGCCAGGACCCGGAAGCAGAGATCTTTCCGGCGCAGAGTGCCTTTGCCACCCTGACCGCCGGGGTCAAGGCCTGCGGCAGTGGCACGCTGGCGCCGGGGCAGAGTGCCCGTCTGGCGCTACAGCGGCTGTTTCCAGTGCTTGCCGGGCGAATCCAGTGCCAGGTTGCCCGGGTGCCGGTCTTTTTTGGCCAGAGTGTGGCTTTTAGCTGGTTCGGTGATGGCCCGGTTGGCGTCGATCAGGCGCTGGCCCGGTTCGCGGGAGCAGGTCTTGGCGTTGCGGAGCTGGATGAAATGCAGCGGGGCCAGCCGCTCTCGGCGGATCTTGACTCGGATAATCTGCGTATCCATGAATTGGCCGGCAGTGATGACGGCATGGGTCTCAGTCTCTGGGTCAGTGCTGACAATGTCCGTTACGGGGCAGCCCTGAAAGGTGTACAAATTGTCGAATTGTTGATAAAAGACTATCTGTAATGGATACTTACTGACATTATGTGACGCAGTTTCTAGGTTTTCCCGGTAAAACCCGGGCAGAATCGAACCTGCAAAGGCAGCGCAAGGTTAACAGGTAACCGAAGACAGACCTGCCGGGGAGCCCAATGGGCCGGGGTGGGGGTCGATAATAAATAAAGGGCGTAACCATGTTCCGAAAAACTGGCATCGGACTCGCGGCGCTGGCCATGCTGGCCCCCGGACTCGCAGTGGCACTGGGAGTAGGGGACTACACGCTGAACTCCTATCTTAACCAGCCTCTGGTGATGGAGGTCGAGCTGTTTGACGCAGGCGACCTGACTCCGGAGGAAGTGCTGGCCAATCTCGGTTCCGAAGGTGATTTCCAGAATGCGGGTGTCGAGCGAGTATTCTTCCTCAACGAGCTGAATTTCGAGGTTAACCTGCGCCCGGATGGTAACGGCACCTTGCGGATCACCTCCGCACAACCGGTACGTGAGCCGTTCCTGAATTTTATTGTCGAGATCATGTGGCCAACCGGCAGGCTGCTGCGTGAATACACAGTGTTGCTTGACCCGCCAGTGATGGCGGAAGCGGTGCAGCCTGCTGCGATGGCTCCGGTTGTATCCCAGTCCACCGCGCCAGCCCCGGCGCAGGCACCGGTTCAGCAGGTGCAGCAGCCGACAGCGGCCCAGTCGTCCCCGGCGGTCGCTCCGAGCCAGAGTTTCGATGCGTCTCGCGGTCCGGATTATGTGGTTCAGCCGTCTGACACCATGTGGCGTATCGCCCTGAACAATCGGCCCGTCAAGAGCATTTCGGTTCAGCAGATGCTGATCGCCATTCAGACCCTGAATCCGGACGCTTTTATTGACGGCAACGTCAACCTGGTGCGCGAGGGCACTGTGCTGCGTATTCCTTCCGAGCAGGAGGTGCGGCAGGTAAGTACCCGTGATGCGCTGCTTGAGGTTGCCGAGCAGAACCGTGAGTGGCGAGCAAAGCTTGAGGCCCGCGGTATCGCCGTTCCGACCCGTCCTCAGCTTGATGGCACTGCCAGCGGTCGTCGCACTGCTGATGCGGGTGCAGCAACGGAAGGTCAGGTCAAGCTGGTGTCTCCGGATGCGGTCAGTGGCGAAGGTTCAGGGCGTGGCACTGGCGGCAGCGGCGGTGCGGATGCCTCAGCGCTGCAAAATGAACTGGCGATTCGTGACGAAAATGTTGATCGTCTCAGCCGACAGAATAGTGAGCTGCAGAGTCGCCTGAAGGATCTGCAGGAGCAGGTTGCCACCAGTGAGCAGTTGCTCAATCTGCGCAACGATCAGATTAGTCAGTTGCAGCGACAGCTGCGTGAGTTGCAGGTGGCCCAGGGTATTACCCCGAGCGAGCCAGTCGTGATTGAGCCGGTCCCCGAGACGGCGCTGGCGCCACAGGTAGAAGGTACGCCAGTGCCGGCAACAGGTGCGGCGGGTGCAGCGGGTGCAGCCCAGGCACCTGGCAGCACGCTGGATCCGATTGCCCGTGCCAAACAGGCCACGGCCGCACTGGAGGCCGCCACCGGAGCCGGCTCCGCGGCGAATGACCCGAACGTC
>JBFHPX010000242.1:0-3879 GCA_041592575.1 Alcanivoracaceae bacterium | reverse complement strand
TGCAGACACCGTTGGAGCTGGTCCTGCCAGGATTGTTCGGGGGCCAGCCGGGCAAGTTCTGCACGCCAACCCCGCTGAGCTTCGTCTCTGGCCAGCTCAAGCCACAACTGTCGGCGTGCATCAGTGTTTGCTTCGCCATGGAGAAACGCCAGCCAGCGATTGGCGCGAAGATGCGGATAGCCCTCCAGCCTGACGCTGCCGGCATCATCTATGCCGGCCTGATCAAGGGCGCGCTGTTGCTCGGCAAACCAGTCATGGCAATTCAGCTCTTCGGCATGAGCGGCATTGACGATAATCAGCAGGGCTAGCAGGGTCAGGTATCGCATCTCGATCTTGATTCTCGCAACACGGAAGCGGTGTGGTAATGGGCATCAGTGTATGTCGTCTGGCTGCTGTCGGCGACCGCTGCCGTTATACTGCGCCGCCCGCTTGCTGATTTGGATTGGCTCATGGAAAACACCACCCGCCTGCTGCAACGCCATGACAATGTTCTGGCAGCGTCAAATGTGTTGCTGGCGGAAGCAGATGATCCGGCACTGTCGGCGCTGCCGGCCCGGTCCCTGGTACTGAGCAGTGACGACAGTTCGTTGCCGGGGCGGCAGCCGCACTGGTTGCCGGTACTACCGGCCGGAGCCGATCTGGTGGTGGTGGTGCTGCCGAAATCCCGTGAGCGGCTGAGGTTGATAATGGCGTCACTGGCCGGGCAGATACAGCAGCCCACCCCAATCTGGCTGGTCGGGCCGGCCACCGGCGGTATCAAGGGTGGCGCGACGGATCTCGCTGATTATGCCGACGCCGTAACGCTGGAAGACAGTGCCCGTCACTGCAAGCTGTACAGTGGCCGGCTGCGCCCGGCGCCATTCTCGCTTGCCCAGCACAGCCGTCATTGGCAGCACGACGGCATTCAGGTGGTCAGCTATCCCGGTGTTTTCAGTCACGGCCGCCTTGATGACGGCAGTGTCTTGTTGCTGGAGTCGTTGGCCACTCTGTCATTGTCCGGGTCGGCGCTGGATATCGGTTGCGGTGCCGGCATTCTCAGCGCGCAGTTGTCCCGTGCCGGTTTGCAGGTGACGGCGGTGGATCTCAGCGCCACGGCGGTGGCGGCGACCACGGCGACGCTGCAGGCCAATCAGCTGGATGCCACAGTGCGGTGCAGCGATCTTTACAGTGCCGTGACCGGCCGTTTTGACCTGATTGTCAGTAACCCGCCGTTCCATGACGGCCTGCAGCGCACTACTGCCATCAGCGAGCGATTGATTCGTGAAGCGCCCCAGTACCTGCGTGATAACGGCCGGCTGCTGCTGGTGGCCAATCAGGGCCTTCCCTATGGCGACTGGCTGAAGCAGACGTTCAGACAGGTTGAGGTGCTGGCAGAGAATCGCCGTTTTCGGGTCTGGCAGGGACGTCGCTGAGGCGTTCGGCGCGAATCAGCAAATTGCGCGGGGTCAGTTGTCGATCACAAAACGGCGTGATCTCTACGCGATATCCGTGCTCGACAAGATGCCATCCCAGGTCCAGTACCAGCCACCATTCCAGTGGGCGGCGGAATTGGCGTCGGACCAGTTCCAGCCGCCGGACTTGCCGGTGCAGTGTGATCCCGGCCTGCAGCCAGTGGTTGAAATCAATGTCATCCGCTAGTTGCAGGCCGTGATGACGGGCGCAGTGCTGGCAATAATCGGTAAAGCTGCCTTGCCATAACGGACCCGGCCAGGATGGCGTCGGTCGATAGCGCTGTTCGCCGCTCAGCTGGCGGCGCAGCAGATCATAACCGAGTCGCCACTGGCCGGTTTTTTCGGCCCGACGCTGACGATTGCCGTGACCGGCGCCGGTGTCCTGTACCGCCAGGTGTCGATCAATCAGGGTTGCGTCCAGTCGTGCGCTGCGGCCGCGCTGAGACAGCGCCGCCCGATCGCCGAGGTGATAGCAGCAGGGTGACAGGGCAAGATCCTGAACCGATTGTTGCACCACCTGGTGCAGCAGCGCCTGATGCAGGTGGCCACAGGCATGCAGGGCGAGTAATGAATCGTCGGTTGAAAACTCAAGTGGATCGCGCAGCACGTCCGCCGCCCGTAGCAGGGCGGAAATCCCGGCGCGATTCAGTCTGGCATTACCCTGCGCGCAGAGACGCGGCTGCCATTCCAGTCCTTCCAGTTGTCGTTCCGGAAAGCGCTGCCCCAGACCCTCCAGCAGCCAGCCCTGACCGGCACACCACTCCACCAGCCGTCGGCCCTGCGGCGAGACGGCGTCTACAAAAGCGCTGACCTGCCCCTGTTTGCGCGCGCCCATCCCGGCGCTGAAGCCACGCAGGGAGGTGTGCCGGGGGGAGACTTCGCTGCGCCAGGGTTTTAGCTGGTCAAGCTCAGGGAGAAACTGGCACAGCCAGTCAAGGCAGGCGTTGTCATCAGCGACCAGCCGCTGGTATTCGGGTTCATCCAGCGCCAGCAGCGCCTGATGCAAGGCGGGAAGTTGCTGGCACCAGTGTGGGATATCCACAAATGGCGCCGGCTGCCAGAGCCACTGCCACTGCGCCAGCAGTGAGTCCACTGCATCAAAGCAGAAAGGTGCGATGGGAGTGGTTGTCATGGTGTGTGCGTGCGGATCTCAGTTGTGACCCAGCATGCCCTCGCTGCGCATCCAGTCGATGCACTCGCCGAGCATTTCTTCCAGCGGAACCTGATCATTGAAGCCGAGCTCGCGCACCGCGCGATTGCCATCAGCCACCACCCGGTTGGTGACCAGAGCGACCTTTTCCGGGGTCAGGTCCGGCTCGCGGCCAGTGACCAGCGACAGTAGTGGATAAACATGCCCGGCAATGCGTAACACGGCTTTCGGAATGGCGCGGCGCGGCGCCCGCCGACCAAGCAGGTGGGCGATGGTGCGGGCCAGTTCAAGAAAGCTCGCTTCAACGCCGGCGAGGATGTAGTTGGCACCACGCTGACCGACCTCGAACGCTCGCAGATGGGCGGCAGCTATCTCGCGGACATCACAGAAATTGCCGCTGCCCGGTGGCACCCCCGGTAGCTTGCCCTGATCAATCAGGTGAATCATCTGCGACCAGTTATGCCTGTCGCCGGCACCGATAATGCCGCACGGATTAAGGATCACCGCATCCAGTCCCTGAGCAATGCCCGCCCGCACCTGTTGCTCGGCCTCATACTTGGTGCGGTTGTAGTTGATCCAGTCATGCGCTGCATTTGACGGAGTGGTTTCATCAATTCGCGACGCCTGGATGCCCCACGCTGAAATGGATGAGGTATGAATAAATCGGCCAACGTTTTTGCGCAGTGAGGCATCAATCATATTGCGCGTGCCGATAACATTGTCGCGGGTTTGTTGGCGATTCTGTCGTCGCCACATCGATGTGTTGGCGGCGGTATGAAATACCCCATCGGCCATCTCGGGTATCGCCGTGATCAGACTGGCGGCATCATCGAGTCTGCCTGATACCGGCTCGGCGCCCAGCGCCAGTAGCGCAGCGGGGCCGGTTTCCGGACGGTGCAGGGCAACGACTCGCCAGCCCGCTGCTTTTAGCTGGCGGATTATGTGTCCGCCAAGAAAGCCGGTGCCGCCGGTTACAAATGCGGTTCTGGTCATAGCCACCCCGTTGTCAGCAAGGTCCAGAGCATAGCGCGGCGCGGCGTCAGGACAAGATACAAGCAGACAGACGGCGTCACGACGTTCGCCGATTGACCCCGCTTGAGCGCTGACTCACAATCGCGGCGCACAGCGGGTGTAGTTCAATGGTAGAACGGCAGCTTCCCAAGCTGCATACGAGGGTTCGATTCCCTTCACCCGCTCCATACCGAAAAGGGCTGCCTCAGGCAGCCCTTTTGTTTTCTTGCTGTGTGCTTGCTCAGTGATGATGTCCGCCAACGCCAT
>JBFHPX010000241.1:0-3897 GCA_041592575.1 Alcanivoracaceae bacterium | reverse complement strand
ATCGACGGTCTGTCGGATTGGCCGGACAGCGGCATCGTTAATGACGTCAGCCTGCCGCTGAGTCGGGAGGCACTGCTTGAACAGCAGGGCGTCACCGCGCAGGAGGAAGCCAGTCTGGGTTTTCAGGTAGTGGCCTTCCTGCTTGACGGCGAGCCTGCCGCGCCTCGTGTCGTTGCGGCGCTCACCGAGATAACCGAGGTGCCCGAAGGTAGTGAGCTCAGCCTGCCGGAGCAACCGGAAAATCGCCGCCGTCAGTACCTGTCGCTGGCAACCGCTTTGCTGGTGGAAGATTTACGGGTGTTGGCAGCGGAGCCGGCCAATGTCCCGGCAATTGGTGCGCACTGCCCGGTTGATGCGTTGCGTCGTACCACCGAGCGGATGATCCGCGTGGTTGGTCTTCAGGACAGGGATTCAGTGGCCGGTGAGTATTTCTCTGCGCGCTCGCGGAGCATCGCTATGGAGGGCCTGCAGCAGGCCTTGACACCATGGCTGGCGCCATCCTCACCGTTGCGCGAGTGGCTGTCAGAAAAGGGCGTGCAGTCAAGCTTGCCAGAGCCTGTTTTTACGGCGGAGCCGGATATTTTGCTGCTGCAGCAATTGCATGCCGGGCTAAGTGCGAGTCGCTCGGCATTGCACTGAGCGGTTCGGTTGGAAGGTCCGGGAGCAGCTTGCGCCGCTCCCGGAAACAGATCAGAAGCTGACCCGGGCGAACACGCCAAGTGCGTCGTAGTCACCGCTGAACTGAATGTCAGCGCCAACACTGACCTTCTCGGCAACCTTGAACAGTGCCTCACCATACAGGCCGATTTCAGTTTCATCGTACATGCGCCACATGAATGCACCGCCTGACAGCTCCACATTCGCAGCCGTGGCATGGCGTACGCCACCGGCAAGGCGCATGCCGGTTTCATTGTCCTTGTTGTTGTTCACCTCAATCCTGTCATGCAGCACATCACCAGTGATCACCAGATCCAGACCGCGCTGCAACGGGGTGTGGAAGCCGAGGCCACCACTCAGGCCGATACCGTCGTAGTCGCCATCGCCGTCATACAGGCTGACATTGCCACGCAGGAACAGGTGCTCGTCCAGTGCCACGGAAACCCGACCGTAGAGCGCATCACGGTCAAAGCCATCGAGATCCTGAAACTCCAGGCCAAACTGGGCGAAATCGTAGTTGAAATTGTTATCCCGTATCTGGCTGGTCTGGGTTTGAGCCATGGCGGCGTTGCTGATGGCAACAGTCAACGGCAGGGCAAGCCACAGGGTATGACGTTTCATAACTATCTCCTCAGGAAGCATTACAGTAATGCGACACTACGCATGCGACATTATGGTGCCGGTTTGGTTCCGGTTGACAGGATCGACTACGGGCTGCAGTGCCAAACAGATCACAGATCCGTGATCTGCTTTTCCTTGTCTCTGCTCAGGCCGTAGTAGCGGAACAAAAGCACCTGCAGCAGTGCAACCCCAAGCGCGGTGACCATTTCCATCAACACCCCTATGCCGGCGTGGCTGCCGGCTACGGCCTGAAGCAGCGCGGTCATCAGCAGGCTGGTGGTCAGGACGGCGGCGCCGAGCAGCAGCCACGCCCCCAGAAGTTGCCACTGCACCGCCTGAGTGCGTATCAGGCTGAGCCGCAACGCCGCGGCGGTACTGCTGTTTTCAAGCACCACCGAGAACGTTGCCAGAGACAGCCGGATATAAAGCCATATGGCTGGCAGAATCAGCAGCATGAACGCCGCCGATACGGCACTCACCACCACCAGATTACATAGCAGCATGGCCGGGGCGACGCGCAAGGCCAGTAGTGAGCAGTCGCCGAGCCCGCGTGCCTGGCCACTGACAATCGCCGCCAGCTGGGCGATCAGGGCAGCCTCCGCCAGCGTGCGCAGAACAAAAATCAGTCCCAGGGTTATGCCGTTAATATCAGTCGCCTGACCTTCGACCATGGTAAGTGGTGGCCCAAACGCCAGCACGGCTGCGCTGTTCAGCAGCGAGAACGGAATCACCACCAGAGCGATGGCTGGCAGATGCCGCCACCAGAAACGCAGGGCTTCCTGCAAACGTTCAGACATCATGATCAGAGGCGCATAGAGAAAAGACGGCGCAGTCTACCACCAGTACTTGCCCCAGTTCTCCGGGTTGGCCCAGAACCTTGAGTTGTTCCAGGCGCGGGTGAAGTTGTAGCGGGCCAGTTCATAGCTGTACAGCGCCATCTCCCGTTCCTGTTGACGGAATACGGCTTCGCGCCGCAGGCCCATGGCAAGGAAGGCATTGCGCGACCAGCGCAGCCGTTCCGGCGCCAGTTTTTCCTGATAAAGCACCACCACGCGTTCGGTATAAAGGTTGCGCAGCAAGCCAATCAATCGGGCGCCAGCCTCGCGGGTCATGTATTCAAGCTGATCGGCAACAATCGCCATGTCCACGCGTGGCAGGCCCTGTAACCGCGGTTCCGGATCACTTTCGGAAATGCTGTGCAGCGTAGCGCCGTGATGCCGGCACCAGTCTTCCAGTTGCGGGATCGGATTCAGACTGATGACGAGCAGCGAAGTGGGTCGGTGGCTGTCGAGGATGGCAGCCAGCGTGGATTGCGGTGTGGCGGCACTGGCCGCCGAGGGCATCGGCTGGTTCATGGCGCCAGTCTAGCGCGTCCTGCCGCCGCAGAGCCAGATGCGGTTGAAAAATCGACACACTTGCCACGGGAGCGGTCGATCGCTGCCGTGGCAAGCAGAGGCATCAGCCGCCGAATAGTCCCTTGAAGAAATAGAAGAACAGAATCGACAGCAGGGCACCGGCCGGCAGGGTCACCACCCAGGAGGTGAAAATGGTGCTGATAACGCGCAGGTTCAGTGCGCTGATACCACGAGCCATGCCAACGCCCAGCACCGCACCAACCAGAGTATGGGTGGTGGAAATCGGCACGCCGATGCCGGAAGCCAGCACCACCGTGGACGCAGCAGCGAGTTCGGCGGCAAAGCCACGGCTTGGCGTCAGCTCGGTGATTTTTTTGCCGACAGTCATCATGACCCGGGTGCCGAATAGCGCCAGACCAAAGACAATGCCGACCGCGCCGATCAACAGTATCCAGTGCGGCAGCGCCGATTTGGCACCGATCTCGCCGCCGGACATCAGCACGCTGTGAACGGCGGCCAGCGGACCGACAGCGTTGGCAACATCATTTGAGCCGTGGGCGAAGGCCATGGCGCAGGCCGTAAAGATCATCAGCACGGCGAATACCCGTTCCACAGAGGTGAAGCGGAAGTTGCGGTTTTCCTCCGGAATTTCTTTCACCCGGGTCAGCAAGATAGCGCCGATAAGGGCAACCAGCAGGCCGATAAGCAGAGAGTAGCCTACCGATTCGAAGCCGCTGAGTTTCAGGCCAACATGCTTCAGACCCTTGGTCATGGTGACCATGGCGACCATGAAGCCGGTGAGGAACATGTAGAAGGGGACATAGCGCTTGGCGCGGGCAAATGGATTCTCGGTATCCAGAATCAGTTTCTGCACGCTTTTCACCAGCGCAAAGGCGATAAAACCGGCCAGTAGCGGGGATGTCACCCAGGACAGCACGATATTGCCCATCTTGTCCCACTTGACCGCGTCCATGCCGATGCCGACAGCGGCGAAACCGACGATGGCGCCGACAATGGAGTGGGTGGTGGAAACCGGCCAGCCGTAGGCGGAAGCCACCGCCAGCCAGATGCCGGCGGCCAACAGTGACGCCATCATGCCGTAGATCAGCAGATGCGGACTGTCCTTGATCGCGTCGCTGCTGACAATGCCACTGCGGATGGTCTCGGTGACCTCGCCGCCGGCCAGATAGGCGCCGGCAAATTCGAAGACGATGGCGATCAGTACCGCCTGCTTCACCGTCAGCGCCTTGGCACCCACCGACGT
>JBFHPX010000240.1:0-3910 GCA_041592575.1 Alcanivoracaceae bacterium | reverse complement strand
CCGGCGTGCCGCCCTGGGAACGCGCGCGCGTCCCGCTGATCTATCGGGGCGACACGCTGCTGGCGGTGGGCGGTTATTGGGTAAGTGCGGCATGTGCGGCGCAGGCGGGAGCGGCGGGCGTGCGGATGGAATGGTGCCGCTGGAATAATCGAAGCTGATCGGGGTCGGACACGGTTTTCGTTCCGACCCCGTTTTTCAGTCAGCTGTGTCCGCCATGCTCCTGAAACCAGACCGGTACTTCGCGATCGCCGTTGATGCTGTCTTCATCCGGTGCCGTCTGGGACACGCAGGGGTGGGTGTTGGCGAACACGCCTTTGGGGTTCAGATCGAACAGCCATACATGCAGCATCCAGAAGTTGCTCCACAGGTTGATCTGCAGGCCGGTGGTCGGATCGGTAAAGGGCGCGAGATTCGGCAGTGCCTGACATTCCATCGCCGACATGTATTGATTGGTCTGCCACTCCGGACCATTGCCGACATCCCACAAGGTGACGCAGGTGCCGGCATGGGTATGCCAGTTTTCATCCACTCCGGGTATGAAGTCGGGTGGTGTGCCGGCAAAGGCCTGCACGCGTTCGAACATCCAGACGCCGCCGGGAGCCGGGAAATCCAGGCTGCTCATGCCGGTCGGCGAGCTGGGATCGTTGAATAATGGTACGGCACTGTCGCCCCAGAACAGCGCCGGTATGTCACTGCCGTCCTCGGTGACATTGAGCCCTTCGGCGATCGTCGGGTCGGCCGCACCCAGGCCGCCAACGGCGAACATGCCGGATTCGTTCATCCAGTGTACGCCATGTCCCTTGAGCGGGCCGCCGATCTGCTGGTAGCCCATTTCGGTGAGTGTCACATGGCCTGAGACACCTTGCAGGTGCTCGAAGCGGTTGTACTGGGTCGCCAGCCATTGATCGAGGGCGCTGCTGGTCGCGCCCATTTGTTGTGCGGCAAGCGACACATCGTCCCCATTGAAGATGCCATCGGCATTCACATCGTACATTGCGTAATATGTCTTCTTGCCATTCCTGCGTGCGATCATCGAGATGTCCTTGCCGGTGACCGTGCCGTCGGCATCGAAATCGGGGACGCTCAGCAAAGGATGTTTCGGGTCTCCGCAAACCGCGTCTTCATGTGCGATCACGGGCTGTATCGTGAGACCCGCCAGCAGGGATACAAGCAGTGTGTGTCTGTGCATCGTAGCTACCTCTTTATCGTGATTTATTGATCGGGAAGTGACATTCCCGGTTGAGATGCGGATGTGTGCTGCTCCTCCGTGTTTCGAGGCTAGCTGCCGTGGATGGCTGCCGCTATGGTGCATTCTGTGTATATTCGCAGCGACGCCTACATGATTTCATCTAGGCGTGATGGGTGATGCGGTGGACATGGGGTGCGGATTATCGTGTCTGACAGCGCGTACTGCAGCGAAGGAGGCGAATGAGCGAGACGCAGGCGATTGCGAACCGGCTGACTGCGGATCAGTTGCGCATGGTTTACAAGCATCTGCCGATGGCGGTGCTGCCGCCGATACTGGCCGCGCTGCTGGTGGCGTTCCTGTTGTCCGACCAGCTGCCGTTCGAGCGCCTGCGGCTGTGGGTGGTGTGGGTGGCAGTCAGTTATCTTCTTTTTCCAGCAATGCTGTGTCTGCTATACCGGCGTCGCGCTGATCTGGAGACCAATCCCGGCTATTGGGGGCGTGGGTATGTGATTATGGCGATGATCACTGCGGCCAGCTGGGGCGGTGCCGGCGTGCTGCTGTTCGTGCCGGGGTCACTGCTGTTGCAGGTATTCGTCGGTGCCATGTTGTTCACCAGTGCCGCTGCGGTGATGGCGACGACCTTTCCCTACACGCCGGCCTACTATGCGGGTGCGCTGCCGATACTCCTGCCGCTGGTTTACAGCTTTCAGCAGCAGGGCGATATCATTTCTCTGACCATTGCCGCCATCATCCTGGCGAGCTTTATGATGCTGTCGTATTTCCAGTTCAACATGAACCGCAGTTTGAGCGAGTCATTGCTGCTGCGGTATGAACGTGAACAGCTGGTGGCTGAACTGGAACAGAAGAATGTCGAGATAGTCCGCGCCAATCAGTCAAAATCCCGATTTCTGGCCGCCGCCAGTCATGACATCCGCCAGCCCATGCATGCGCAGCACCTGTTGCTGGGGGAGCTGTCCGCCCGCCTGGACAAACCGGAGGATCGCGCGATCGTGGATCTGCTGCGCCAGTCCATGGTATCGATGCGTACGTTGTTGGACGGGCTGCTGGAAGTGTCGAGACTGGATGCCGGCAGCATCGAGGTGCATAAACGTGATTTCGATCTGCTGCCGCTTATCCATCGGCTCGAACATGAGTTCAAGAGTCTCATGCAGGAGAAGGGTCTGATATTCCGGGTTGCGCGCTGTCAGGTTACGGTGCACAGCGATCCGGCGCTGCTGGAACGCATTCTGCGCAATCTGCTGCACAACGCGATCCG
Source organism: Alcanivoracaceae bacterium (assembly GCA_041592575.1). Taxonomy (GTDB): domain Bacteria; phylum Pseudomonadota; class Gammaproteobacteria; order Pseudomonadales; family Alcanivoracaceae; genus PGZG01. The sequence goes on along the minus strand of JBFHPX010000240.1, from coordinate 1,445 downwards.
CTATACGACTGACGGCGCCGTGATGCTGGCCTGTCGTCGTCGCGGTGCCGGGGTGGCCATCGAGATTCGTGACAGCGGTCCAGGCATTCCGTCCAGCCTGCATGAGCAGATCTTTGAAGAGTTTTATCAGCTGGGTAACAAGGCCCGGCAGCGCACGGCCGGACAGGGACTGGGTCTTTCCATCGTACGCCGTCTGGTGGACTTGCTGGGGCACAGGCTCGCGTTGCGTTCCGCGCCGGATCAGGGCTCCACTTTTTCGCTGTGGCTGCCATTGTCCGACCGCGCAGCAGCGTCACCGGCAGTGAACAGCGAGACTGTGGTACAGGCAGCACTTGCCGGATTGCGGGTTGTCGTCATCGACGATGATCCAGCGGTACTGACGGCCATGCAGTTGCCCTTGTTGCGCTGGGGATGCAGCGCCTGCCTGACGCCAGACCCGCGACAAGCACTGCAACAAATCGAGCAGGGCGTGCTGCATCCGGATGTGATCGTGACGGATTATCGCCTGGCCGATGGCGAGACCGGTTTACACTGGGCGCGGCGTTTATGTCTGGCGGCCGCAACCACGCCGAAGATCATCGTTTTGACTGGTGATTCAGCTCCAGACTGTCTGCGTGAGGTGCGCAGTTCTGGAGCATTGCTGATGCACAAACCTGTTGCTACTGAAGTGTTGTACGCGCTGCTTAGTAATATTCATTCAACCATCACGACGAGCTGATCAAGCCGAGCTTGCCGCCTTCATAGACTGCCTGGGTCCGGTTGTTAACGGTCAGTGCGCGGAATATCGCATTGATATGGGTTTGCACCGTGGCCGGTGAGATCTGCAGCAGGCGGGCGATGTCTTTGTTGGTTTTTCCCTGGGCCAGACAGGCCAGAATATCGGCCTGCCGCGGCGTCAATCGCGTCGCTGCATCGGCGGCCGGTGCTGGCGCTTGGTGTTCCTGGCTTGCATTCAGCAACTGCTGCGGCAGGTATTGACCACCGGCCAGCACCAGTTGGATGGCGCTGAACAGGATCGCGTCCTGGGTCGTCTTGGGCAGATAGCCGCGGGCGCCGCGCTGCATGGCGTCACGCACATGCGCGGGGTCTTCCGATGCGGAAAGCACGATGACCGGAATCTTGCGGTCATGCCCGCAGAGTGCGTCCAGGCCGCGTCCTGCATCGAGGCCGGGCATCACCCGGTCGATCATGATCAGATCAAGATCCGTATGCTCGCGGCATAACTCCAATGCCTGTGCATAATCGCCGGCCTCTAGCACCCGGCAGTCCGGGAACAGGCGTTGCAACAGCAACTGCAAGCCAGTCCTTACCATGGCGTGATCGTCGGCCAGCAGAATCTTCACGGTGAGTTTCGCATGCCTGCAGCGCTCCTGGTTATTTCTGCAGGTTTCGAGCATAACACCAATAATCAATTTGAATACTGAACTATGCTCGAACCTGCCAGT
>JBFHPX010000239.1:0-3915 GCA_041592575.1 Alcanivoracaceae bacterium | reverse complement strand
TCGGCCACCACCGACATGCCCATGTTATGCGCCAGATCGATAGCCGAGCGGACAATGACCATATCGCCCTGATTCCGGTTCATGCCGAGAATGAAGGAACGGTCGATTTTCAGCTCGCTGGCAGGCAGTTTCTTCACATAACTGAGCGAGCAATGCCCGGTACCGAAATCATCGATGGAAATATTCACGCCGTTCTCATGCAGTTTGGCGAGTATCTGTATCGCGTGTTCCGGGTCTTTCATGACCGCACTTTCGGTCAATTCCAGAGTCAGGAACCGCTCCGGCAAGGCGATTCGCTTCGTGCTGCGGATGATCATATCCAGAATGCCCGGGTTCTGCAGATTGATCGACGACAGATTCACCGAGACACCGAAGGTATAACCCTGCCGACGCCATTCGCTGCAATCACGCAGCGCGCGCGCCAGCACCCAGGCGGTGACTGCATGTATCTGACCCGATTCCTCGGCAGCCGGAATGAATTCCATCGGGCCGATGGCGCCGCGCTCGGGATGCATCCAGCGCACCAGTGCCTCCACGCCGGTGACCTTGCGTGTGCGCACATCGATCTGCGGCTGGTATTCCAGATACAGTTCATCTGCCTCGACGGCACGCTGCAACTCATGCTCAAGGGACATATGCAGCAGATTGCCCTCTTCCAGCACCGGCTCATAAACCGAGTAACCGCGCCGCGAGCTCTTCGCGTGATACATCGCCAGATCCGCACGGCGCATCAGCGTATTCTGGTCTTCGCCATGCTGCGGATAGAACACCACGCCAATGCTCGAACCCGTATGCAGTTTGTGCTCATCGATGATGCACGGGTATTCCAACGCACTGGTCAGCAGCTTCGCCACATTCACTGCCTGTTCGGTACTGGCAAGACTGGGCAGCACCACCGCGAACTCATCACCACCGATACGGGCGATCATGTAACTGCGGATATGGTCGGGGTCAATCCCGTCCGGACTGAGCGAACCGAGTACCTTCTGCAGCCGCGTACCGACCTCACGCAGCAGCTTATCGCCGACATGATGTCCCAGGGTGTCATTGACGGTTTTGAACCTGTCCAGATCCATCAGCAGTACGGCGAACAGTTCCGATGACTTGTCACTGCCCTGGATCAGGCCACTGAGGCGCTCATGCAGACGGTTGCGATTGGGCAGTCCAGTTAAGGCATCGTAGAAGGCCATCGTCTCGAGCGTATCGTAGAGCTCGCCCAGCTCTGCGGCCATCTGATTGAAGTCACGCGCCAGCTCCTGGATTTCCGCCGCACCGTCCGATTCGAAAACGCCCAGCAGCGTGGATCGATCGCGACCGACAATGCGCAGGCGCTCGGTCAGCCGGCGCAGTGGTTTGATGGTGGTGTTCCTGAAAATCAGCAATGCGACGACAATGAATGAGCAGGTAATCAGCGTGGCGATCAGCAACAGCAACCAGCGGGTGTTGCGCAGTTGGCTGTAGAGTTTTGTATTATCGCTCAGCACCGATACCGCAATCGCCGATTCTCCCGAGCGGGTTGTTACCGTATAGGTCGACACCATGACATCCTGCATCTGATCTGGCGGCGGCCAGGTGGCGGATTTGTAGGCATGGATACCCTTGTACCCAAGCCGGACCGGCATACCTAGTGAGTTTTCGAGTACATGCAGCGCGGACAGCGGGTCCACAACCACCGACAGATAACCCTGCGGACGCAACCCGCCAATGGCCACCAGCACCATTTGATAGGGGCGGCCATCGACCAGACACAGCTCACTCAGCACCTGGGCGCGCTCAGCACCGCTGCGCTGCGCAGCCTTGCTCAGCAGGTCTGGACATACCGGGTGATTCTGCAGCGTCCTGGCAGTATCGCTCAGCACCTCGCTCAGTGGTTCATAGGCCAGATCGTAGACAACCATTTTCTGCAGATCGAGTACGCCCGCCGTGACGAAATACTGGTGGTACTGACGCTCCATTTCCGCCTGCAGTCCTTGCAGATCACGGCTCGTGTAGGCGTTGCGGAAGGCCGTCTCGCTTTGCAGGGTAACACCCAGGTCGCGGGCATGATTGACCAGGCTGGACAGCAGATCGAAGCTTTTGATACGCACCAGCCCGACCATGGATTCCTGATGATTATCCAGGGCGAGATTGCGGTGGATATTGCCGGCGATCAGCGCCATCAACAGACCCAGCACACCCATCAGGCCAATGATCAGCCCGAGGATGGTGCGCATCTGAAAGGGTCTGCGGAACAACCGCTTCATCGCTGCTTCTTCATTCCTTCAGAAAGGGATAGTTCTTACGGGTCCACTCTTCAAAACCACCGCGGAACCAGTACAGCTTCGTGTAACCGCAGGCCAGCGCCTTCTGGATTGATTTCACGCTACGCCCGCATTTCGGACCATTGCAGTAATACAGAGCCGGTGTTTGCAGGTTCGGAATGATCACCGACAAGGTCTCGCAGTCCGTATCCGTGTCCGGAAGACTCACCGAACCTTCGATGTAACCCTGCTTGCGATCCATCGCAACACGCGCATCGACGATGATCAGATCGCTCATCTTCCCCATTGCATCGATCAAGCCTTCCGCGTCCACTTTGATCGCTCCCTCGATAGTCTCGGGCGCTTCCGGATGATCCTCCTGGCCTGCAACTACCGCAGTCGGGAACGCTAGATTGAGCGCCATAACGGCGCACAACGCCACGCTAAAGCCAGTCAGCATAGATTCACCTCAGTATCGATACGCAACATCTGCATTGACGCACAAACACTATTCTTATTCCGATATCCAGGCAGCATGCGCTTCTGCCCGATATACCGTATTAACAATTAGTAGCGACAATACAGTTTCTTACTTGAATCTGGCCAACCCGGATTACCCTGACTGACCAATGGCTTATATGAAATGCAGATTAATCATCGGCATTGCTGAAATTGCTGACTGCCCGCCATCCCTTTGCAGGTCCCGGACGCAACGAGGCCCGGTGATGATACCGGGCCTCTGTTTATCGTTGTGCTTGTGAATCAGTGTGATACGCGTGTCACGCCGCCACCGGTCAGCACCCTCACCCGCTCGCCCGGGGAGAACGCCTCATCCGCCTCCTGGGTCACGGCGATCATACGACCGCTGTCCAGGCGCACGGTGATCTCCAGACCGGCCTTGCGCGTAACGCCCTCCTCGATCGCCGCGCCGGCCAGACCACCGCCCACCGCGCCGAGGACCGCACCGACCGCCCGGCCGCTGCCACCGCCGATGTGACTGCCACCGACGCCGCCGACCACGGCACCGGCCGCGGCACCCACCGGCGTCTTGGTGCCTTCGATCTGTACCTGACGCACGCTTTCCACGACGCCCATCTCGACATCCTGCGCCTGGCGCGCCTGGGTGCGCGAATAGGCGCTTCCGGACATGCTCGGCGCACAGCCGGCCAACACTGCCGTACATGCCACTGCTGCAACTACCAGTTTGAGTGTGTTCACGATTTCTCTCCTTAAGCCTGTCGAATGCATGGAAGGCGCAGCGCTGGAACCGCCCAGGCTCCTATCCTGTGATGAATCTTACGGCTTACCCTGACCGACCGGCAACCACTGTCTGGCAACCACGGCCAGCGCACATCCTGCCGCGCCCGCTAACGCTGTTAGTCTTATTAGACCATCCCCAACGGCCTGTTTTGTAGCTTGTTTGTAAATAGTCAGCGGGCGATGTCCGAGAACGCACAGATAGTCGGCTATGACGGCAGAAAGGGCGCAGATCGCTACAGAAGACGTGAATTGGTGCCCGGGGCCGGGGTCGAACCGGCACGCTGTTACCAGCGAGGGATTTTAAGTCCCTTGCGTCTACCAATTTCGCCACCCGGGCAGAGCGTGCGCGCCGGCATTGTAGTCACTGGCGCGCGCCAGACAAATCAGTAAATAGCACAGGAAGGAATTTGGAGGC
>JBFHPX010000238.1:0-3936 GCA_041592575.1 Alcanivoracaceae bacterium | reverse complement strand
GCCGGAACGCGGCAAACAGGATCGCCGCCACCAGCACGATCTCGAGCAGGGTCGGAACAATATTGAACAACATAAAGCGCAGCAGAAAGCTGATACCGCTGGTGCCGCGTTCGATATCGCGGGCCAGTGCGCCGGTGCGCCGGGACAGGTGAAAGCCCAGTTCCAGCCGGTGCAGGTGTTCGAATACCCGGAGCGACACCCGGCGCATGGCGCGCTCGGCGACCCGGGCAAACACCGCATCGCGCAGCTCGCCGAACAGGGTCGAGCCGAGCCGCAGGGCGCCGTAGGCCAGCACCAGCATGAGCGGCAGCCACAGTACCAGATCGCTGCCGCGGCTCTGCTCCAGGCTGTCGACGATGTATTTCAGCGCCAGCGGCATGGCTACCGTGGCGAGCTTGGCCGCCACCAGCAGGCCCACTGACAGCAGCACCCGGCCGGGGAATTCGGTCAGATAGGGCCAGAGCGAGCGGAGGATACGCCAGTTCGGGCTTTGCTCGGGGCCGTCATCGGCCGGGCCGCGGTGATGGGAGGAAAAATTGCGCAATGACCGGCTCCACTCTGGCGAGGGCGCCAAGCATAGCAGGCAGAAGGGTCAAACGGCGCCGTTGACAGGCCGGAGCAGCTGTCATATTTTGTATGACATTAAATCAGGAGGTGGCGATCCGATGTGCCCCGACTTTGACAAGCGCTCCGACAAAAGCTCGGGCAAGGGCCGTTCCGGCAGGGCCAGCAGTGGCCGGGGCCGGCCGTCGGCGTCAGATGAAGAACGCAAGGACCGGGTCATTCAGACCCGGGTGCCAAAGGATCTCGAGAGCACCTTGAAGGAAGCGGCCGAGCAGAAGCGGATGACGGTGTCGCACCTGATCCGCAATGTGCTTGAGGACACCTTCAACCTGGTTGATGGCATCGTCGCTGATTCCAGCGCACTGGTGGAGCATGTCACCCGTGACGCCAAACGCCTCGCCGCCACCGCACGGGGCGAAACTGTCGGCAAGCCGCTGACACCGGCAAGGCAGGGTGGCGAGCTGGCCAGTGAACTGCTCGACAGCGTTGATGCCTGGCAGGACGTGATCGTCAACAAGCCCGGCCAGTGTATCGAGTGCGGCAAGGCGCTCTGCCGCGGCGAGCGCGCATTTCGTGGTCTGACCACGCTGGCGGAAGTGCCGAGCGTGTGGCTGTGCGGCGACTGCATTGGCAAGTTGTAAGCGTTAGCGAAAATTTTTTGCCTTGTAATGTACTACAAAAAATGACAATCAGAATGAGGAGACATTCCATGCCGGCAACTGAAGCGATTGTAGCGCCGACTGAAACCCCTGTTCGCCGCAGTCAGGGCCTGAAAACCTGGCTGACGGTGATGAATGCCACACTTGGCGCCATTGAACAGACTGTCTGGCAGGGCCGCGATCTGGCGGAAAAGGCGCTGCGTGCCTGGCGCGATATGGAAGCGGGTGTTGAACTTGCCCGGGAAGAATACGAACTCATTGCCCGCGAGGCGGCGCAGTGGCCTGAGCGTATCAAACGTTTGTCGAAAACCGGCTGGATGCTGACCCGTCTGACCACCAGCTACCGGTTCTGGGGTACCCGTTCGGCCTTTATGTCACGTGCTCGTATGGCCAGCGCGCTGGATGAGCTGCATCGCAACAACGCCCGGCGTTTTGTTGATACCTCACTGCAGCAGGGTGGCGCCTTTCTGAAAATCGGTCAGTTGCTGTCGGCGCGTGGCGATATCCTGCCCGAAGCCTGGGTGGATGAGCTGAAAGTGCTGCAGGATCGCGCCCGCCCGGAAAGTTTCGAGGCGATTCGTGAGCAGATTGAATCGAGTCTGCAGCAGTCGCTGGAAGTGTTGTTCGCCGATTTCGATCCGCAGCCGGTGGCCGCAGCGAGTATTGGTCAGGTGCACAAAGCGGTGCTGCATGATGGCCGGGTAGTCGCCGTCAAGGTGCAGCGTCCCGGTCTGTCCGAACTGATTGATCTGGATATGGCGCTGCTGAAGCTGTTTGTCGGCAGCATTGAATCGTTGCTGCCGCCGACCGATCTCGACGCCATCACTAATGAGATCGAACGCACCCTGCACGAGGAACTGGATTGTCGCCACGAGGCGCGCTGGATGAGTGAAATCGGCGCCCGCCTTGAGCAGGTTGAGGGCGTGCTGGTGCCGAAAGTCATCCGCTCGCACAGTAATCGAGTGGTTCTGGTCAGCGAGTTTGTTCAGGGCAGTAATCTTGGCACTGAGCTGAGTCGCCGACAGGCCGCCGGTGATCACGCCGGGGTATCGAACCTGCTTGGCCGGCTGCTGGATTTGTATCTGCGTAAGGTATTGCAGTTCGGTGCGTTTCAGGCGGATCCGCATCCGGGCAATTTTCTGGTCACCGGAAACGATGAGCTGGTGATGCTGGATTTCGGTTGCACCATGCAGTTGTCTGCCGCCTTCCGCGATGGCTATCAGAAAGTGCTTGGCGCAGCGCTGGTGGATGACAGTGATGCCATTGTCCGTGCCTTGACGGATCTTGGTTTCCGCACGCGCAGCGGCAAGCCTGACACTTTGCTGGCGTTCTCCAATGCATTGTTGAGCCAGATTCGCAATGCGGCGATGAGTATGGGAAGCGGGAAAATGGTCTGGCCCACGGCGGATGACATGCTGCGTGAAGGTGAGCGTCTTTTCCGGATGGCCGAGCAGGATCCGGTCGACAAGTTGCCGGCGGAATTCATCATGCTGGCACGGGTGTTTACCACGCTGGGAGGCCTGTTCGTCCACTACAAGCCGGAGATGGATGTGAACCGTTATTTGCTGCCGCACCTGATCGGGCCGGCGTTTCAGGCTGTGCGAGGGTGATTTTTTCTGTGAGTGTGCGGTGCTGGTTTGGTGCGGCGTTCCGTCGTGTTGATATTTCCCGGAAACGGCAACACGACAGAACGCTATCAAGCGCAGTGCCATATTCTGGGGGAAGGCAACGAAAACCAGAATAACAAAGAAAATATGGTAAGGAAGAAGCAGGATGTGAGGTTGCTGTGCCCGTCAGGGTTTGCCGGGACCCTCGAAGACAGGGATATCTGAGTGGAGCCTACAGGGACGTATTCACGGCGTGTCCCGGCAAACCCTGACGGGTGCGGCAATCGGGAAGGTCACCACCTGACTTAACCTTTGAAGTTCCGTCCTCTAGCATCAATCTTTCAAACGCCAACTCACCTCAACACCGGCCTGCCACGGCACCATCGTCAGCCCGCCGACATCAACATGGGCTGGAATCACCCAGTTCTCCCGCACCAGCGTCACCTTGTCGGTATTGCGTGGCAGGCGATAGAAGTCGGCACCATAGAAACTGGCAAACGCCTCCAGCTTGTCGAGCGCATCATGCTGTTCGAAAAACATCGCATACAGCGGCAACGCCGCCGGGGCCGAATAACAGCCGGCACAACCGCAGGCTGCTTCTTTCTTGTCCTGCGCATGGGGTGCCGAATCCGTACCAAGGAAAAAGCGTGAATCGCCGGACAGCACTGCCTTCTGAATGGCTAATTGATGCTCGCGTCGCTTCAGCACCGGCAGGCAATAATTGTGCGGGCGGATACCGCCGGCAAGCAGGTCATTACGATTCATCATCAGATGCTGCGGCGTGACAGTGGCGGCAGTCAGCCTGTCGTGAGCCTGAACAAACTGCACGCCGTCCGCGGTGGTGACATGCTCGAACACAATCCGCAATGCCGGAAACGTCGCACGAATATCGGCAAGGTAGCGGTCAATAAAAACCTTCTCCCGATCAAAGATATCAATCTCTGACTCTGTTACCTCGCCATGCAACAGCAGCGGCAGGTCATGTTTTTCCAACGCCTCGTAAAGCGGATAAATCGCTGACGGGTCGCGTACGCCGCTGTCGGAATTGGTGGTGGCGCCGGCCGGGTAAAGCTTGGCGGCATAAACAAAGCCACTGGCGGCGGCCT
>JBFHPX010000237.1:0-3988 GCA_041592575.1 Alcanivoracaceae bacterium | reverse complement strand
GTGGCGCTGGTGCAGCAGGCGGTGGCGCTGCCCGGCGACCGGGTCAGCAAAGGCGAGCTGATCCTGCAGCTCGACCCTCGCGAGGCGGCGCTGGCCCGGGCTCAGGCCGAAGCCTTGCTGTCCCAGGCTGAGGCACAGAAGTCCGCAGCCATCAAACGCCACCAGAGCGACCGCAAGGCACTGGAGCTGGAGCAGCAGCTGACCCGTCTGGCGCAGGAAAATGTCGCCCGGCTGGAGCGCTTGCGGCAAACCAATCTGGCGTCCCAGACCCAGCTCGACGAGGCCCGCCAGAATCTGACCAGGCAGCAGCTCAGTCTGGAGACCCGGCAGCTCGCAGTGAGCAATTATCAGAACGATCTGCGCCGGCTCGACAGCGACATCAGTCGCGCCCGCGCCGCCCGCGATCAGGCCGATCTGGATCTGGCCCGCAGTCAGGTCCATGCGCCGTTTGACGGCCGTATCACCGCCCTGCACGTCGCTGAAGGCGAACGCGTGCAACCGGGCGCGCCGCTGATCAGCCTGTATGCCGATCAGGGCATCGAGATTCGCGCCCAGATTCCGCTCAGCCATCTGCCGGAGGTACGCGCCGGGCTCAACAACGGTGGCCTCACCGGTGAGCTACTGATTGAGAACCGGCGCCTGCCGTTACGCCTTGCCCGCCTCGCCGGCGAAGTGGAACGCGGCCGCGGCGGGGTCGACGGCCTGTTCGTATTGAAAGACAGCAACATCACACCGGAGCTGGGCCGGCCGTTACCGATGGTGCTGTCACTGCCGCCACGGGACGGTCTGCTGGCACTGCCGGCCGCGGCCCTGCATGGCCTCGACCGGGTCTATCGGCTGGACAATGAAAACCGTCTGCAAACCGTATCGGTGCAACGCATCGGCGAATGGCAACAGACTGATGGTCAGCGCCGATTACTGTTTCAGGGCGACTTCGAGGCAGGTGACCGGATCGTCGTCACCCAGTTGCCCGGCGCCATTGATGGCCTGAAAGTGCAACCCAGCGAGAGCGGCCAGACACCGGCGGGGATCGAACCGACCAGCAACGCCGCCCCCCTGCCGGTTGACGAAACATCGCAGCCCGACGGCAACACACCGGCTGAAAGCGGGGCTGATGCAGCATGAGTCAGCGCGGCCTGATTGCCAGCTTCACCGAGCACCGGCTTGCCGCCAACCTGCTGATGTTGCTGATGGTGCTCGGTGGCCTGTACGGGCTTTACAATCTGAACCGCCAGCTGTTCCCGAATTTCGATTTCGATTACATCACCGTCGCCATTCCGTGGCGCGGCGCAAGCCCGGAGGATGTCGAGCGCGCCATCACCATCCCGGTGGAACAGAATCTGAAAACGCTGGCCAACATGCGCAAGCTGACCGCCCGCTCCGAGCAGGGCCGGTCGATGTTTTTTATGGAGATGGAGGACGGCACCGACCTCAGTCTCGCCCTCTCCGATGTCCGCCAGCGCATCAGCACCATCCGCAATCTGCCGCAGGATGCCGAGCAACCGATCGTCCAGAAAATCGACCGGTTTTCGCCGATCGGCAACATTCTGGTTTACACCGAACGGGGCTCGCTGGCGGAGTTGCGCCCGCTGGTACGGCGGATGGAAAACCAGCTGCTGTCACGCGGCATCGGCCAGGTACAGTTCGCCGGTCTGCCGGCGGAGGAAATGGCGATTCAGGTTCCCGCTGCCATTCTCCACGACCTTGGCATGACGCTGGATGAACTGGCACAGCGTATTCGCCAGTTCAGCGATGACATCCCGGCCGGCACCGTCGGCCGCGACGAAGCCGCGAAACAGTTACGCGGTCTTGGTCAGCGTCGCGACGAACGTGGCTTCGCCGACCTGCCCCTGTTTACTGACCAGAGTGGCCGACTGCTAAGACTTGGCGATATCGCCCTGATCGAACGCCGACCACGGGACGAACAGCCGTACATGACCTACAAGGGTTATCCGGCCATCGAAATCCAGGTACTGCGGGCCGAGCATGATGATTCGCTGAAGTCTGCCGAGATCATGCAGCAATGGATCGATGAAGTTCAGCCCACCCTGCCCGCTGGCATGCATATGCATGTCTACTTCGAAAGCTGGAAGCATCTGCGCGACCGCATCGAGACGCTGATGTGGAACGGCATTACCGGCCTCATTCTGGTCATCATCACGTTGTTCTATTTTCTCAATGCACGGGTAGCCTGGTGGGTGACCGTCGGCATTCCGGTGTCATTCCTCGCCACCCTTGGCGTACTGCTGTTCATGGGCGGCACCATTAACATGATCAGCCTGTTCGGACTGATTCTGGCGCTGGGGATTATCGTTGACGATGCCATTGTCGTCGGCGAAGACACCCTGACTCATCTGCAGCAGGGCGAGTCGCCGCTGCGGGCCGCCATCGGCGGCGCCAGACGGATGTTCTGGCCGGTCATGGCGTCGTCCGCCACCACCATTGCCGCGTTCCTGCCGCTGGCAATGATGGGCGGCGCCATGGGCAAGATCGCCTTTGATATCCCGTTTGTGATGATCTGCGTGATCATTGCTTCGCTGATTGAATGTTTTCTGATCCTTCCCGGCCACCTGCATCACAGCTTTGCCCAGGCATCGTCTTTCGGTGGCAAACTGCGCGAGCGGCTCGATAACCAGTTCAACGATTTTCGCGAGAACCGTTTCCGGCCGCTGGTGCGTTGGGCCATCGAGCGACGCTATGCGGTGGTCACTGCGGCGTTCTGCAGTTTCTTTATTGCCCTGACCATCGTTGCCACTGGCTGGCTCAAGTTCACCTTTTTCCCGCCGGTGGATGGCGACCAGTTGCGCGCCGTGGTCGAGTTCAGCGCCGGCACCGACCAGCGCACCGTGAACCGCTTCCTCAGTCATCTGGAAACCACGCTGCAACAAACCGATGCCGAGTTTGATGAGGATATCGTCGAAACCGTGGTGCAGATGCATCGCACCGCTTCCGGGTTCCAGAACATCGGCGGCAGCCGCACCAAACTCGGCGATCACTATGGCACCCTGCTGGTGGAGGTCTGGACCGGCAATGCCCGGGATATTTCCAACGACGAATTCATTCGCGCCTGGCGCAAGAAAATCATCGAACCGGCGGGACTCGAACTGCTCACCATCGGCCAGCCTGAGGCCGGCCCGCCGGGCAGCCCGATTGCCCTGCGTCTGGGCGGCGCCGATATCAGCACTCTTAAAGCCGCATCTCTGGAAATTCAGGAAGCGCTGAATCGCTACAACGGTGTCAGCAATGTTGAAGACGACCTGCCCTGGGGCAAGGAACAACTGACCTTTGAACTGACCCCGGATGCGCGCGCACTGGGCCTGACACTGGCGTCCGTTGCCGCACAATTACGCAGCGCTTTCGATGGCTCGCTGGCACAACTGTTCAACGAACAGGATGAAGAAGTCGAAGTGCGGGTGATGCTGCCGGACAGCGAGCGCGGCAGCCTGTCGGCGCTGGACCGGATGCCGATCATCGCACCCAATGGCGACACCCTGCTGCTCAGCGATGTGGTGACCTTCAGCAGCCGTCAGGGCGTCGACCTGCTGCGCCGTGTAGATGGCCGGTTGTCGGTGGTGGTGTCCGCTGATCTGGACCCGGAGCAGGGCAACGCCAACCAGATTATTGCCGAGCTCACCAACGAACTGCTGCCGGATATCAAGGCCCGCTATCAGATCAGCGTTGACGTCGAGGGCAAGCTCAAGGAGCAGGCCGAAAACCTCAATGATGTCCGCACCGGCCAGATGCTGGCGCTGGCGCTGATCTACATCATTCTGGCCTGGGTGTTCGCCAGCTGGTCGTGGCCGATCGCGATCATGACGGCGATCATGTTCGGCTTTACCGGCGCGGTCATCGGCCATCTGTTTATGGGCCTGTTCGGGGTCAAGTTCTCAATGTTCTCGATCATGGGGCTGTTCGGCCTGGCCGGTATCATCGTCAACGACTCGATCGTACTGGTGAGCTTCTTCCGCCAGCTGGTCGGCGAAGGCAT
>JBFHPX010000236.1:0-4064 GCA_041592575.1 Alcanivoracaceae bacterium | reverse complement strand
GCAACTCTGCAGTTGCCTTGGCATCCGCATTGGCAAGACGGATCACCTGCACGCCACTGCCCTGACTCTGCGGCACATCCATTTCCATGACCAGAGAGCGAATACGGTCACGCGCTTCGCTATCGCCCTTGACGATAAGCCGATTGGTTCGCTCGTCGGCCACCAGCGTAACGCTGGACGGCTGATCCTTGCGCTTGCCACCGCGCTCGGGGATCAGGTTTTCCAGCAGCTTGATCAGATCACCAGCCCAGGCATGCTCCAGCGTGATCATCTCCACTTCCTGGGAGTCGGCGTTATCAAGCAACGCCATGATCGCTTCCATACGCAGGATGTTATCGGCATGGTCACTGATAATCAGGGCATTGGCGGAGCTGACCGAGGCCAGATGGCCGTACTGCGGTACCAGCGGACGCAACACTGGCACCAGCTCGTCTACCGGGGTATTCATTACCGGAATGACCCGGGTAATCAGCTCCTCACCCTTGACGCTACGCGACTGGGTCAGCGGCAGGTTGCCCTGCTTTGCGGTGGTGTTGTTGACGATCTTGATGACATCCCCGGCCGGCACAGCAGCATAACCATGCACCTGCAACACTGACAGAAACAGTTCGTACACCTCTGCAGACGATAATGCCTGACTGGAAATGACAGTGACGTCGCGGCTACGCACACGCGGGTCGACGACAAAGCTCTTGCCGGTCATTTCCGCCACTTGAGTGATGAATGCCTGCAGGTCCGCATTGCGGATATTGACAGTCCAGGTCTTGCCGTCACCGGCAGGCTTGACCGCTGTGTTTGCCCATGCGGGTGCGACCAGTACCAACATCAGCACCAGCATGCCTGTTCTCTTTGCCATTTCTTTCATTGCCATCGCCCGGGTTCCTACGGCGGATAATTCACAGTGAAGCGCTGCGCGCCCCGTTGCACCACAATGCTTGCAGCACCGGAGTTACGAAATTCCTGCAGGGCGGCGATGTCACCACCCTCATTACCAAGCGTCTGCCCATTCACCGAGACGATCACATCGCCCGATCGCAGGCCAACCTGTTGCAAAACCGCTGCCGGCGCATTCGCACCAATCAGATAACCTTCCCCGTCCGCCGGCACCAACCCCATCTGCTGAATGATCATCGTCCGCTGCGCCGACAGGTCCTCGCTGATGTTGTCCAGCATCTGCTGTTGCACAGGCTGCGCCTCCATCGGCGACTGCCCCGGAAAGTTATGCCGCTGATCAAGACGCTCTGGTCGCCCCGCTGTCTCTCCGGTGGTTTGCTGAACACCACCGAGCTCCGGCTCTTTCAGTCGCAACGCCTCACGCTGGCCGGCTCGCAACAGAATGACCCGGTCAGCGAGAATTTCTTCCAGCGTGGCATTCCCTGGCACCCGCGAACCGACCCGGAACAACTCACCTTCCTTGCCCTGCTCGGCAATGATGGCGCCGGCCTGAGCATTGTCAGGGTGCTGGAACAGGCCCAGCAACTCCAGTCGCAAACGGGTATCCGGTGCCGTCTCGACGGCAACCACGCCAACCGTTTCCCCCTGCCTGCCGAACACTTCCCAGTCGCGGATGCGATCAGTGGCAATGTTACCGGACTGACCCTTTCTGGCCACCTCAACCACCGGCAAAGGCGGCTCGGCGGAAACCACCACCGGGCCGCTGACAAATAACCAGACGCTATCAGCAACCCACCAGGCCAGCCATACCGCCAGCAACAAAGCGGCCAGAAGCTGGAATGGTCGCTCGGCCTGGAGAAGATGGCGGGAGATGGCAGGGCTGATCACATTCATTCTCGTTATGGTGCCAGCTGCTGGCTGGTTTCAAATACTACATCCGTCGGGCTTCCGCCCTGACTCACTCCAAGCAGCGCCGGCCAGGCGCGGTAAACACGCATTCGGGCACTTTCCTTTGTCAGCTGGCCATCGGCCAGCAAGACACTGTCCGGAGAGCGCACCTCGAATACAGCCGCCTCTCCATCCTGACGCAAGCTGCCGGAGAGTACCGGAATATCAGCGCCTTGTCCCCGCGCCCAGGAAACCCTGCCGCCGGAATAGGAAAGCACGGCCTCGGCACCATGCGGTGCGCCGTCCCACCACTGCAGGTCAAGCCCACGCACGGTGGCAAGACCCTCCGCCGACACATTTGGCATGCCCTGCACCAGTGGCGCCACCGGCACGACGATATCCATGTCGGCCAAAGTCACGCCGGCCGGAGCAGCACCCAGCCATCCCGTCGCAACGATATCTCCTGAGACGGTCAGGTCTGCACCGAATGACAGGCCGCGCCAGGACGTATCCCAACGCAGACTGCCAGACAGGGCCTGCCACTGCCAGCGCGCACTGCCCTGCCAGAGGCGCCCCTCGATACCGGACAATTGCAGCGCAGCGGGACCCAGCTGGATGCCATTCAGGGGGGCCAGCACCGGTCTGGCCGGCAGCATGACCAGCGCCCAAACCAGCACCGCAAACAGCAGTACCGCCAGCCAGATGCCGGGACTGATGATCCGGTCCTTCACGAGCGCGCTCAGAACGGAATGTCGTCGTCAAAGTCACCTGACGGCGCGGCATAACCACCGCCCGCCGCTGCCGCTGGCGCAGCTCCAGACTGCGCTGGTGCAGAGTAGCCACCCTGACGCGACTGGGCACCGCCTCCCTCACCCCGGCCATCCAGCATCTGCATTTCGCTGGCGACAATCTCGGTGGTGTAACGGTCCTGGCCATCCTGACCCTGCCACTTGCGGGTACGAAGACTACCCTCAACGTATACCTTGCTGCCCTTCTTCAGGTACTCGCCGGCAATTTCGGCAAGCTTGTTGAAGAACACCACCCGGTGCCACTCGGTCCGCTCCTGCATCTGGCCGGTTTGCTTGTCCTTCCAGGACTCGCTGGTGGCCAGACTGACATTGGTCACTGCACCGCCACTAGGGAGGAATTTTGTCTCCGGGTCATTACCCAGATTTCCGATCAGGATTACCTTGTTTACTCCGCGCGCCATGCTTTGACTCCGTCTGTCCGTGCCCGCATTAAGGCGGGATATTGTGTCAGGTTTAGGTCATCGGTGCATCGTATCCGATACCCGAAAGAAGTGCGCCTGTTCCCCTCTTCATGGCAGAAGGTGACCTGCGGTCCGTCATCCAGCGCCCTCAACCCCTCCGTAGGGCTTGAAATACCGGGCCTCTGACACAGAGGACAAATTGAACCTTGGGGCAACAGATGATAGATTCGCGATTGTTCACCGTTTTTTCTTACCCGCTCAGGCCCTGTGCGGGGCCTGCGGTGTCATTGGAATGCTCCCGGATGGATAGCCATGACTGATTTGGACACACAACAACAAGTATATGTCGTCGGCGGACAACACCTGCAAAACTCGCTTCTCGCAGAATTCCTGACCAAGCAGGGTCTTCCTGCCAATGCTGTACGTCGGGTCGAAGAGCTTAGTGCTGACCAGATTCGCCACCATGATCAGACTCTGGTACTCGGGGATTTTAACACCATCGATATCAATGCACTGATCACCCACCTGATGGACATTGATCAGCAGATAGATGGTGACCTGCTGATAGGCATCTTCAACGTCGACGACGAGGATTCACTTTCCCGACTGGCAGGCCTGCCAATGGTTAATGGCGGCTTCCTGCACGACTGCCCTCAGGACCATCTGCTCAAGGGCGTTCGGGCCATGATGGAAAACGAACTGTGGCTGCCGCGCAAAGTGCTGCAGCAGTACTTGATGAAATCCCGCGGCTTCAACAAAACCTTTGCCCGCAGCGAAGTCACCCTGACCGACCGCGAAATCGAAGTGCTTAAAGTGCTGGCCACTGGCGCCAAAAACTCGGATATCGCCCGCAGCCTGAGCCTGAGTCCGCACACCATCAAGACCCACATCTACAACATCTTCAAGAAAATCAACGCCTCCAACCGCCTGCAGGCGGTGAACTGGGCCCAGGAAAACCTCTAAGCCCAACTCAAGACAGAAAGGCCGGCTAATGCCGGCCTTTTTTGTGCCGTTCGAACCTGCCGGGATTGGTGCAGTACAGCCCGGTACAGTCGCTCCTCGTTAATCGCTT
>JBFHPX010000235.1:0-4080 GCA_041592575.1 Alcanivoracaceae bacterium | reverse complement strand
GGGTGGCCGGCTGACACAGCCCGCGGAGATGGCGCAGCTGCTGAGCATGCTCAAGGTGTTGCCGCTTCGTGCCTGGCGGTTGGAAAACCGGGTTGCCGACGAGCTGCAGGTGGGCGGCGAGACAATCGAGGATGCCAGTTGGCAGGGCCAGTCTGCGCGGCATTATCCATTGCGTCGTCGCAACAGTGAGTTTGAGTTGAGCGTGGTCTGGAACTCCCCGGCGCTGGCTGAGCAGATGGATGGCGTGATTCGAGCCATGATTGCCCGGGTATCTGCGCCAGCGACATTCTCCGGGCCGGCGCTACGTTCGGTGGTGGAATTTATCGACAGTCTGGATGGCATGGAGCGGCGTCAGCGTGGCCTGACCCGGGCCCTGCATGCCAGTCTGACCCGGCTTGATATGGGGGTGCTGGTGGCCGATGCCTGTGGCGAGGTGCTGCTCGCCAATCAGCGGCTGCTGAGCCAGCTGGAGCTGGATGGCCGGCCCCTGCAGGGCTGGCACTTGCTGGATATGGGCCGTGATCTGCGTCTTGAGCCGGCCTGCTGGTCGGCGCTGGTGGCCTCGGCGCTGGAGCAGGGGCAGGCGCGTCAGGATCTGCTGGGCCGTCATGGCGAATGCATGCAACTGACGCTGATCAGGGTGGAAGCCGGTGGCCAGGTCGGCCAGATTCTGCTGCTGGAGATCGAGGATGTCACCGAGCTGGCGCGGGTGCGTGACACCCGTGCGGAGCTACTCAAGTTCCTGTCCCACGATCTGCGCTCGCCAATGATTTCCATTCTGGCGTTGACCGAGAAAATGCGGCAGAGCCCGGGTAGCACACCACTGTCGGACTTCCTCTCGCAACTGGACATGCATGCGCGCCGTAATCTCGGCGTCGCCGAGCAATTCCTGCAGCTGATCCGGGTCGAGTCAATGCCGCGCATAGAGATGATCGAGCTGGACATGCTACCGGTGGTGGAAAGCGCCATTGAGCAGGTGCGGGCCGAGGCCAGCATGGCGGAGGTAGCCTTGCGACTGGACTACCGGGATGACGAGCCGGTCTGGGTGTGTGGCAACCATGAACTGCTGGTGCGACTGCTGATCAACCTGCTCAGTAACGCGGTACGCCATAGTGTGCCGGGCAGCTCGGTGGATGTGCGTCTTTACACTGAGGGGCAGGAGGTCTGTTGTGATGTGCGAGATCGCGGCCCGGGCATACCTGCGGAGCGCCAGGTTGGCCTGTTCAGCCAGTTGCAGGCAGGTGGCAAGGGATTGGGTCTGCGCTTCGTCACACTGGTGGCCCATCGGCACGGCGGACGCATAATGCTGGAGAGTCGGCCCGGAGAAGGAGCACGTTTCACGCTGGCGTTACCGGCACTGCTGTTGGATGAACTGTAACCACTGTAATCCCTACGCGGCGTGGGTATAATGCCGCCCGACTACGGTTTCGGCCGACCCAGGTATCAAGAGGTGACTCCCGTGAAAAAGCTGATTGTGACTGCCGCTCTGTCCGCCCTTCTGGCTTCCGGTGCCGTACTGGCCAAGAGCGCCAAGGAAATCTCCCCGCACCCGCTCGGCGAACGTTCTACCTTCAGCGAGCGCGCCATTTCTGACCGCATCCGCCCGGTTGGCAGCGTTTGTATTGAAGGTGAAGACTGCGGTGGCCCGGCCGCCGTAGAAGTTGCCGCTGGCCCGCGTGCCGGTGATGCGGTTTACAACGGGGCCTGCATGGCCTGTCACGCCAGTGGCGCCGCCGGCGCACCGAAAGTCGGTGACAAGGCAGCCTGGGCACCGCGTATCAGCAAAGGCATGGCGACGCTGGTAAAACATTCGATTGAGGGTTTCAACGCCATGCCGCCGAAGGGCATGTGCATGGACTGCTCGGATGATGAGATCAAAGCCGCCGTTGAATACATGGTTAGCCAGAGCCGCTGATCAGCTGCTTGAGCAAAAAGGGGCGCTGCGGCGCCCTTTTTTATTGGCGGGTTTTGTAGCAGCGGCCGATCGGCCGCGAGAGTCTGTGACCGTCGATCGACGGTTGTCGTAGTCAGACGCGGTCAGCGCCCGAGCATGGCTTTGATGGCTGCCAGCGTGTCTTCCGCCACCTGATCGGTTCTCGCTTCGTCTACCTGTACGCCTTCGCCCTGGAAATCGATATCGTCCGCTGGCATTTCCTCGACGAAGCGGCTGCGTGCGGTATCAAATCGCTCGCCATACTGTTTGCGTGACAGTGCATGGGTCAGCGTCAGCGTTTCCCGCGCACGGGTGATGCCAACGTACATCAACCGGCGCTCCTCGGTGATGCTGTCCTCCTCGATACTGGTGCGATGTGGCAACAGTTCTTCTTCCACGCCCATCATGTAGACATGCGGATACTCAAGGCCCTTGGCGGCATGCAGGGTCAGCATCTGCACCTTGTCGGAATCGTCTTCCTCTTCCTGTTGTTCGAGCATGTCGATCAGCACCAGCTTGCGGATCACCGCTTCCAGATCAGAACTGTCGTCCTCCTCTTCCTGCCTGTTCAGCATGCGCTCGATACTGGCAACAAGCTGACCGACGTTCTCGACTTTTTTCTCACCGATACGCGGGCTGCTGGCCTGGCTGAGCAGCCAGCCTTCGTAATCCATATCGCTGATCAGCTCGCGCACCGCCTGCAGGCTGTTGTCGGTAAAACAGAACTGGCGCTTGTGATCAAGCCAGCCCTTGAACTCGCGCAGCCGCGCGGCGGCCTTGCCGCCGAGGATCTCGTCCAGTGCCACATCATCGCAGACGTGATACATGCCCTGACCACGGGTCACCGACCAGTTGGCCAGCTTCTCCAGCGTCGCCGGGCCGATTTCCCGGCGCGGTGTGTTGATGATGCGCAGGAAGGCGTTGTCGTCATCCGGGTTGACCAGCAGCCGCAGGTAGCACATCAGGTCCTTGATTTCGGTGCGGGCAAAGAAGCTCTGCCCGCCGGACACCTTGTACGGCACCTGCATGGTCTGGAATTTCATTTCCAGCAAGCGAGACTGGAAATTGCCGCGATAAAGCACGGCAAAATCCTTCCACTTCAGCGCTTTGGTCAGGCGCTTGTGAATGATGTCGCCGGCAATCCATTCCGTTTCCGCCTCTTCGTCGCGCAATGACATGACCCGTATCGGATCGCCATAGCCGTAATCAGACCAGAGCGCCTTTTCAAACACATGCGGGTTATTGGCAATCACCGCGTTGGCAGCCTTGAGGATGCGTCCGGTGGAGCGGTAGTTCTGCTCCAGCTTGATTACCCTCAGCTCAGGGAAGTCGGTTTGCAGCTGGGCCAGATTTTCCGGTTTGGCCCCACGCCAGGCATAGATTGACTGATCGTCGTCGCCGACAACAGTGAACTTGTTCAGCGGTTCGACCAGCTGCTTGACCAGTTCGTACTGACAGCCATTGGTGTCCTGGTATTCGTCCACCAGCAGGTAGCGAATACGGTTGCGCCACTTTTCCAGAATCCGTGGTTGTTCGCGGAACAGCAGTACCGGCAGCAGGATGAGGTCATCAAAGTCCACCGCATTGCAGGCGCGCAGCATGCGGTTGTATTCGCCGTAGGTGATAGCGGCGCGTTGCAGTTCTTCGGAATCGGCGCTGGAGAGCGCCTGCTCCGGTGTGACCAGATCGTTTTTCCACTGCGAGATCTTGCTCTGAAAGAATTCCACTGCCTGGGCATCGCGTTCCGACTCGCCACGATGCAGCAGCTCGCGCATCAGCTCGCGACTGTCGGACTGATCGAGAATGGAAAAGCCGCTACGCAGCTTCACCGCAGCCATTTCGGTTTTCAGGATGCGCAGGCCAAGATTGTGGAAGGTAGAGACAATCAGGCCGCGGGCGTCTTCCCGGGCCACCAGCTTCAGCACCCGTTCTTTCATCTCCCGGGCGGCCTTGTTGGTAAAGGTCACTGCCGCGATGTGGCGCGCCGGCATGCCGCGCTGCTGGATCAGCGCGGCAATTTTCTGCGTGATCACGCTGGTCTTGCCCGAACCGGCACCGGCCAGCACCAATAGCGGCCCATCGGTCCAGTTCACGGCTTCCTGTTGGCGGGGATTCAGGCGACTCACAGCGGGGTTCCTTCAGCGGGC
>JBFHPX010000234.1:0-4089 GCA_041592575.1 Alcanivoracaceae bacterium | reverse complement strand
GACAATAAGCTGGATATTCAACATACGCAATCCAGGGTCGGCGTCATAATCGTCAATTGGAATTCCTTCGACGTTCTGGGCCGCTGTCTGGAAGCGCTCAAGCATCAGGTCTATGTTCCGGCCTGTGTCGTCGTCGTGGACAATGATAGTGATGACGCGCCTGAACATCTCGATCTGGCTATGCCGGACAACACGTATTATTTACGACTTGCATCGAATACCGGCTTCGCGCATGCCAACAATATAGCGGTTACCAAGCTCAAGGACTGTGACTGGATCGCGCTGATAAACCCCGATGCGTTCCCCGAGCCTGACTGGCTTGCGGAACTGGTCGCTGCGGCACGGCGCAGGCCGAAGTACAGCTTCTTCTCAAGTATGACGATTTCCGATCAGGATCCCGACTATCTGGATGGCACGGGTGATGTCTATCACATCAGTGGCATTGCCTGGCGCAGGGGTTTCGATCGCAGCATTGCTGCAACCAGGCTCACCGAAGAAGAGGTCTTTGCTCCTTGTGCCGCCGCCGCCATGTACAAGCGCTCTGCCTGGGAAGAGGCGGGCGGCTTCGATGAGGATTTCTTCTGTTACTTCGAGGATGTCGATCTGGCATTCCGTCTGAGATTGCTCGGCTATCGCTGTCTGTTCGTGCCGACCGCCATTGCCTATCACGTTGGGTCCATCACGACCGGTGGCCAGCAAAGTGATTTCTCCGTCTATCACGGTCATCGTAATCTGGTGTGGACCTTTATCAAGGACATGCCGGGATACGCTTTCTGGTTACTCCTGCCGCTGCATGTGGCGATGAACCTGTTCACCGTCTTACGCTTTATGCTGATTGGGCGTTCCGAAGTGATATTCCGCGCCAAGCTCGATGCGATCAAAGGCATCAAAACAGCCTGGAGCAAACGCAAGCAGATACAGGCGCAGCGACGTGTGCCTGTGCGCGACATACTGCGTTATATGGACAAACGGATTATCCCCGCGCGCAGGCTGCGTAGAGTCCTGGGACTTGAAGGGCGTCAGTCCAGTTTGGCTGATGCTGCATCGCAGCAATCCAATGCCGCCGATCCAGGTGCAGGTAATCACGAGAATTACTTCAATTATCTGCGAAAACGTAGCCTCAGTGGTCTGCTGTACCGTCGCTGCTGCCTTTATCCGCGACTTTCGCATCACACCCAGGGGCGCGTGCTCGATGTGGGCTGCGGTATAGGGGACTATGTGGCCTATCGCCAAGGAGCGATCGGTGTCGACGTGAACAGGCATGCGGTTGACTGGTGCAGAAAGCGTGGCCTGGATGTTCGTCTGATGGAGGAAGACAGGCTGCCATTCGGTAATGCCAGCTTCGACAGTGTTGTGCTGGACAATGTGCTGGAGCATCTCAAGGAGCCCGCCGGTTTGCTATCCGAGATAGCCCGTGTCCTGGATACAGGTGGACGTGTGGTGATCGGCGTGCCGGGAAAGCTCGGCTACATGTGTGATGCTGACCATAAGATCTACTATGATGAGGCCAGACTGCGTGCGACGCTCGAGAATGCTGGGTTCAGGCAGGCTACGGTATTTCATATGCCATTGAAGTGGGACTGGTTGGATTCCCGGCTGCCGCAATATTGTCTTTACGGTGTATTTGTCCGTGCATGATGTGCCATGGCAGAGGTAACCGTATCCATTGTCAGTCATGGCCATGCGGCATTACTGCCGGCACTGTTGGCTGATCTGTCCGCATGCCCCGAGATCGTGGCTGTCATCATTACGCATAATATCCCCGAACAGGCTGTCAGCCTCGACTGGAAGGGACCCGTGGAGATTATCCACAACGCGCTGCCGAAAGGGTTTGGTGCGAATCACAATGCGGCATTCGCGCGCTGCAAGAGTCGATTCTTCGCGGTGTTGAATCCCGATATACGTCTGTCCGGCAACCCATTCCCGGAATTGCTTCGTGCATTCGATGACGCGACTGTGGCCCTTGCCGCACCTGCCGTGGTCAATCCGGCCGGTGCGCCGGAAGACAGTGCGCGACAGTTCCCGTCGCTGAGCAGCCTGCTGCGCAAGGCCTTACGCGGCGCTGATGGGCGGGTCGATTATGCACTGGGCGATAATCCGCTGGTCGTACCCTGGGTGGCGGGCATGTTCCATGTATACCGGGCCTCAGCGTATGCGGACCTGCACGGGTTCGATGAAAAGTATTTCCTGTATTACGAGGATGTGGATATTTGTGCCCGCATCTTCAAGCATGGATTGCATGTCATGCTCTGTCCAACGGTCAGGGTGATACATGACGCGCGACGTGACAGTCATCGAAAACCGCGCTTCCTCTTGTGGCACATCTCCAGTCTACTGCGCTATTTGCGCAGGCATTACCGACTTCCGCACCGGTATGCGCAGACATGATCAAGCGTGTCCTCGGTCTTTTTTCCGGCACAAGTACATCCCGCCAGCTGGCCCGCGGTTCGGCCATTTCATTTGTCTTGCAGGCCGCCGGCGCAGGGCTGATCTTTCTTTCCGAGGTGGTGCTGGCGCGGGCACTGCAGGCTGAGGGATACGGACTTTATGCGACCGTGTTTGCGTGGCTGCAGGTGCTGGTGCTGGTCGCGCTGCTGGGCAGCAACCATCTGCTGGTGCGCTATGTTCCGGCCTACCTGGCAGACAGGGAGTGGTCCTTGCTGCGCGGTGTGATCGGCTACGCGACGCGAACGACGGCCTATATCAGTGCCGCTATTCTAGTGCTGACGCTGGTGTTGTTTTTCCTGCTGCAGGATCGCTTTTCGTCGCAACTGCGCTGGGCGTATCTGGTCGGCATCATGGCCTTGCCGCTGTTCGCGCTGTCCCTGCAGCGACAGGCGATACTGCGCGGGCTGCACTGTGTCGGCAGGGCCTTGTCGCCCGAGTATCTGCTACGCCCGTTGCTGTTGATTGCTTTCGTCTCCGTGCTGGCATGGGGAATTGATGTTTCCCTGACGGCGCCGCTCGCCCTGGCCCTGAACGGCGTGGCGATCCTGCTGACCTTTCTGCTGGGCTGGTACTGGCTGCGACGTAGCCTGCCTGTCGAGCTGAAAGCGGCGGCGCGCAACTCGCGTCCGCGGGAATGGCTGGCGGTCTCACTGCCATTGTTTGTGATTACCTGTATGCAGCTGCTGATCGTGCGCATGGATATCATACTGCTGGGCAGTATCGAAGGGCCCGGACAGGCCGGAATCTACGCGGCTGCGAGCCGGGTGTCGGATCTGGTGGTGTTCGCCCTGGCGGCGGCGAATGCAATCGTTGCGCCGATGATCTCCGCGATGCATGCGCGCAATGACATGGCCGGACTGCAGAAACTGATGACGCAGCTGGCCAAGGGCGTGCTGGCGTTCACCTTGCCCCTGGTGCTGTCTGTGGTCATGTTCGGTGATACGATCCTCGCTGTCTTCGGCCCGGATTACCCGGCTGCGTATACAGCGTTGCTGATCCTGGTATTCGGTCAAATGGTCAATGCCTTGTCCGGGCCGGTGGATTTCATGCTTTACATGACCGGCCATCAGAAACAGTCGATGTTCATCTTCGCCCTTGCAACGCTGCTCAATCTGCTGCTCAATCTGGCGCTGATTCCCCACTATGGTTTGCAGGGTGCGGCCATTGCGACTGCGACCACAACCGTGTTCTGGAATAGCGTGATGCGCTACTACGTCAGGAAAAAGCTGGGTATCGAGGCCTCGGTGCTGGTGCTGCTGCGCAAAGCGTTGACATGAGCATGCCGGTGACTGAGATGACACTGCTGATGCTGCTGGTCCTGGCGACCGGCATGATCGCGGCTGCACTGACCCGCTGGCTTTCCCGGCCGGGCAATCCACTCGCGCTGCTGGATACGCCCAATGAGCGTTCATTGCATCAGATTCCCACGCCGAGGACCGGCGGCCTGGCCATCTGCGTCAGCCTGTTCATCGCCTGGACGTGTACGGCAGTGCTGCGTGGCCATGACTTTTTGCCGCTGAATATCCTGTTTGGCGTCCTTGTCATCGCCGTCATTGCAGTGCTCGATGATCGGCATGATCTGTCAGCACGGCTGCGCCTGCTGGTGCAACTCTGCGCCGCATCCCTCCTGATCTTCGATGG
>JBFHPX010000233.1:0-4093 GCA_041592575.1 Alcanivoracaceae bacterium | reverse complement strand
GAGCGCTCGAGCCGGCCTACCAGCCGCACAAGAGGCCTGGGGTCGATGCCGGCGCCGGCACCGCCGCGTTGGCTGCCCTGCGCCGGTGGTGGTGCATACAGTTTATCGACCATATCCAGCGCGCGCATACTCAGGCTGCGAGCAAGACGCCCCGGACTGTAGCGGATTCGTACCATCCGCTTGATCAGCGGCTCGGCTTCGCTCATTACGTCGAAAGAAGGGTCGAGTACCCGGCCGAAGCCCTCCAGCGTGATAATTGCCTTGATCAGCAGGGCGATATCGCTGGGGAGCACCAGATCGTGGTTGCGCAGCAGCGAGGTAATATCGAGCAGCAAGGCTCCGGCATCCAGCTCGGCCAGTGCAATGCCATAGTAGCGGGTGATGATGTCCTCGATATCGGCAGTCAGCTGTTCGAACTTCACCGGAATGCCATCGGCCCAGGATGCCAGCACTGAAGCGCATCCTTCAGGTTCCTGCATGACCACGGATTTCATGATCTGAACCATCTGTTCCTGACGGGCGCGGGTCAGCTTGCCGACCATACCGTAGTCAAGCATGGCAATGCGGTTGCCGGGCAGAATCAGGAAGTTCCCGGGATGGGGATCGGCATGGAAGAAGCCGTCTTCCAGCGCCATTTTCCATGCCGCGGTGGCGCCGCGACGGGCAATCAGTTTGCGGTCCAGCCCGGCATCCTCGATACGATCGGTCTGTCGTGCCGGAATGCCCTCGATATACTCCTGTACCGACAGCACGGCGGAGGTGTATTCCCAGTAGACCTTGGGCACCACCAGCCATTTGATTCCCTTCATGTTCTCGCGAATGCGATCGGCGTTACGCGATTCGCTGGTGAAATCGAGTTCCCGGGTCAGCGAGCGTTCGAATTCCCGAACCAGCTCCACCGGTCGATAGCGCCGCAGTTCCACCGAGTTGTCGGCAGCCAGTTTGGCGACCTGATCCAGCAATCGCAGGTCTGATTCAATACGTGAACGGATGCCGGGTTTCTGTATCTTCAGCACCACCTGCTCGCCACTGCGGGTCACGGCCCGATGTACCTGGCCGATGGAGGCAACGCCGATGGGCTTGGGGTCAATGCTGATGAAGACCTTGTCTACCGGCTTGCCCAGACTCTTTTCAATTTTCGGTAACAGTTTTTCGTAGGGCAGGGCGCGGGCATTATCCTGCAGTTTTTCGAACTGCTCGATCCAGTCCATTGGAAACAGGTCTACCCGTGTGGCCAGGATCTGGCCAAGCTTGACGAAGGTCGGGCCCATCTCCTCCAGTGCCCGACGCAGGCGCTCACCTGGTTCCATGGTCAGCATGTCGCGATCGACGGATTGCCGCATCAGCTTGCCGGCCTGTTCGAACGGCGCAGCCATCCCCAGCCGGCGGATCATGTCAGCGAATCCGTACTTCAGCAAAATCCCGGTCAGCTCGTTGAGGCGACGCAGGTCGCGACCGGTATCAAGAATGCTCATAAGCTGTTCCGTCTGACGTCAGATTGGCTGATGGTAGCGGTATTCGGCATGCAGTGGGAGCTTCAGGAGAATGGTGGCGGGCATTCGTAGACCTGCCATTGGCCGGAAACCGGGTGCGTCAGGCCGAGCTTGCAGGCGTGCAGCAGCAGCCGTGGAGAACGGGCCAGAATATCCTCCGGTGCGTACAGATCACAGCCGAGAATGGGGTGTCCCAGCTCTCGCATATGAATGCGCAGCTGATGCGAGCGACCGGTAAAGGGTTCCAGCGACACCAGTGTGCTGTCGCTGGCTGGGTCCCGCTGCAGCACCCGGTAGCGTGTCAGAGCCCATTTGCCGTCCTCACTGATTTTTTGCCGTGGCCGGTTGGCCCAGTCGGTGATGATGGGCAGCTCGATTTCGCCTTCATCCTGATTGAGCAAGCCGGCCACTCTGGCGTGGTACTCCTTCTTTACCCGGCGTTCCTGAAAGTGTCGGGCGATGAATTTTTGCGCATCTGCGCCACGGGCAAACACCATCAGCCCGGAGGTATCCAGGTCAAGACGATGGATCAGGCGAATATCGGCATACTGATCGGCGAGTCGATGCTGCACGCAGTCCTGCTTGAGCGGTCCGCGTCCGGGAACGGATAGCAAAAAGGCCGGCTTGTTGACGATCACCAGAGCTTCGTCAACGTACAGTACCTGCAGCGGTTCCGTGCAGGGGGGTGGCAGGTGGAAGGGGCGCGAGTCCATCAGGCCTCGACGATAAGCAGGTCCGCCACCGCCGTTTTCGGTGTTGAAGTCGTACGTTCGACAACCCGCGAATTAAATGCCTTTTGGCAGCGTTCGGCCAGCTGATAGAAAGGATCGCGGCCGGGATCGGCGATCAGGACGCGCCGGACACCGGATTTCAGTGCCCTGCGGATCAGGTTAAACAGCACCGGGGTCAATTCGTCCCAAAAACATATGTCCGCGCCGGCGACGGTGCAGACGCTGCTCAGTTCCTTGCCGTTAAGCTTCTCGAATCGGCGTTGCCGGGTGTCGATGCTAACGCCATTCAGTTCGGCATGCAGGTGCAGATACGGAAACACGCCATCGTCCGCATCCACACCGATTACCTGCTGCTTCAATCTTTTTGCCGCGAACATGCTTAGCGGTCCCCAGCCGCAACCGAGATCCATCAGGGTGGCGCCGACTGGCGGGGGGTTGCGGCGCAGCTCATCCATCAGCAGCCAACTGGAGTCCCAGATCTTGTCACCATGAATGCAAGGGGTAGGCAGGTCGCGTTTGAGCTTGCGGATCAGGGGATGGGCCGGTTTGAGGATGACAATACCGCGACTGTGGATGGCGCGAGGGTCATCCCGGGCAATACGAACTGATTGCATGGCAAATTTCCGCTTTTCAGACAGCTTTCAGTGAATATCAGCGCACCTTTTACCTGCTGTTACAGGCCGCTTCAATACGTCACAGTACACGATGTCATGATGTGGTTACACTAATGGCACTTTCTTGGGGGGAAGCAGGTTTGGTTTCCAGTATCCAGTTGGCACGTGCAGGCTCTGCTGCGGTTACCGGCTTACTCGCTGGTCGACGCCGCTATCTGCGTGCCTTGCGGACAGCGGTTGATGTGGTGGCCTTGTATGGTCGCCATGGTCTGGCGGTGAGAAGTGCCCGAGCTGAGGATCTGGAACGCGTCCACAAGCAGGCCGCAGCAGCCGTGACCGAGCTCTGCCGGCGCAACGGCGCAATGTGGGTCAAGGCTGGACAGTTCTTCTCCTGCCGTCCGGATGTGCTGCCACCACCATATATTCAAGCTCTGCAGGGCTTGCAGAACGATGCCGCGCCGGTGTCGTATGCGCGGATTGAACCGGTGCTGGAGCGCGCGTGGGGATCGCGTTGGCGTGATCGTTTCAGAGAATTCAGTGAAATCCCAGCGGCAACGGCGTCTATCGCCCAGGTCCATCGTGCTGTACTTCAGGATGGCCGGGAAGTGGCGGTCAAGGTACGACTGCCTGGAGTGGTGGAGTTATTCGAGCAGGATGCAAGGGTGTTCCGCCTGATGGCGTTGTTGATGGCGCCGTTGTTCCGCGAGCTGGATTTTGTCCAGATCACCGAACAGTTGCTTGAGATGACCTCGGTCGAGCTGGATTTCCGTAATGAGGCAGAAAATATGCGGCGTTTCAGCCGCATTCCGCATCCGCCTCGTATTCGCGTCGCCGCCCTGGTGTCAGAGTTGTCCGGGCCGAATGTGCTGGTTAGCGAATGGCAGTCTGGTCAGCGACTCCGGGATTATCTTGATGCCCACCCTGACAAGGCAGCAGACCTGTTAACTCTGCTGCTTACCTCCTATCTGCAGCAGGTTACTCGTGTTGGCGTCTATCAGGCAGATCCGCACCCGGGAAACTTTATCGTCAGTGATGATGGCGATATCAGTATTCTGGATTTTGGCACGTTGGGTCGGTTGACGCCGGACGAGGTGCGAAATTATTCCCGCTTGCTCTACGGGCTGATGGGGTTTGAAGGCAACGTCGATATCAGCCAGTTGTTTATCGATGCCGGTTTTATTGGCGGCAATCCGGATACCTTGCGCGAGCTGGCCCAGTATGTGCTGAGTGACAGAATGAAGCGGAATGATTTCGG
>JBFHPX010000232.1:0-4098 GCA_041592575.1 Alcanivoracaceae bacterium | reverse complement strand
GCGAACAGGATAAAGCCCCAGGCAAACGGCCAGTAAGTGCTTTTCCGTTTCTTTGCAAACAGCCAACCGGCAATCACCAGCAGTGGCAGGGTAATGGTCAGGCGGTAGAGAAATATTCTCAGTTCCTGCGCCTGACGGGCGTCATAGAGTGCTTTGTAACCGCGCCTCTCTTCGTCATGCAGAATCTGGCTGGCGCTCTCGCGTTGCTGGTTCAGCTCGTACTGCTGTTGCTGTAAAGCCTCCAGCGTTTTTTCCAGCTCCCGCTCAATGTCTTTCAGGGTGTCCAGTTCCCTGGTGCGGCGAACCAGTTCAGCATCCTGATCGGGTCGCTCGGTGACATGACGGGTGGCTAACCAGTTGGTAAAAGTGTCGCGGGCTGAGCGGGTCGCCGATTGAGCCGCCTGATGCTGCAGGCGAGTACGCTCGGTCTGGTCATGGAGATCTTCAAGGGATTGATCCAGTTTCTGGATCTGTTCGCGCTGTTGCGCGGTCACTGCCGGATCCATGAAGTCCTCGACCACCAGGGTGTTTTCCACCTTGGGCAGGTCGCCGACCACGGCGCCGCCGAGACCGATCAGGAACCAGGCAAACACCACCGCCACCAGCCACAGGCCACGGCGGAACCATTTTTCTGACAACCGCAAGGATTTGCTCATCGTTCCCTCTTATCGAAGTGGTTCCCTGAGATGCTGTTTCAGTGCCCGGTGCCAGATCAGTACCCCGGTAACTACCGCCACCGGCATGATCACCAGATTGACCAGCGGCACCATGGTCACGGCAAGAACAATACAGCCAAAGCCCAATACCAGCATACGTTGGCGTCTGGCCGCGGCTTTCATGCTCAGAAACGGCACCTGCCGGGTATCGGCGCCGTAGTCGACGTACTGTAAGCCCAATAGCCAGCCCGACCAGAGGAACCAGATCACCGGGGCGGCAATATTGACCACCGGGATAAACAGCAGCACCAGCACCAGCAATCCCACCAGCACGGTGCGCCAGAGCCAGTCCCAGGTTTTCCGGGCCTCGCGGCGGAAGGTCCGCAGGACCATGGCGGCAATGGACTCGCCCGGCAGCGGCACGCCGCTGACTTCGCGGTCCACCTGTTCTGCCAGTAGCCCCATAAACGGCGCGGCGATCAGCTGTACGGCGATGGTGAAGGTGCTGGCGAAAAGCATCAGTAGCGCCAGCCAGATCAGCAGTTGCAGCAGCCAGATGCTGGCGGTGATGGCAGTGTTGAGGAAGGCAAAGGCGCCCTCCAGCTGCCAGCCGGCGCTGGCCGTGGCCACCCAGCCGGCCAGCACACTGCCGGCCAGCCCGTACAGGATGGCAAACAGCTGGATGTTGAAGGTCAGTGGCAAGATCACCCAGCGGCGCATCCCCGGTTGCCGGATGAGGCGCAGGGCGCTTAAAAAATAACCTATTGCATCAAACACTTGGCTCTCCCTGAGGGGCATTTCAGCCGGTTGCCCGGAATGGTCGCAGATTCCTTATGGCCGCGGCCAATTTTCTATACACTAGCCGCTTTCACGGTGTCTCCGGTGTGTCCGGGGCGCCGGATCCCTCTAACTGGATGACAGGACGCCGCCGGATGTGGCGTCCATGGGCAGGTTACGCACGCCATGCGATTGAAAAGCATCAAGCTCGCCGGTTTCAAATCTTTCGTTGATCCGACCACCGCGACGTTCCCGGACAACCTGACCGCCGTGGTCGGGCCGAACGGTTGTGGCAAATCCAACATCATCGACGCCGTGCGTTGGGTGATGGGCGAGTCGTCCGCCAAGCATTTGCGCGGCGAATCGATGACCGACGTGATTTTCAACGGCTCCAATGCCCGCAAGCCGGTGGCGCAGGCGTCGATCGAACTGGTGTTTGATAACGCCGATGGCACGCTTGGCGGCGAGTATGCCCGCTTCTCCGAGATTTCGGTCCGCCGTCAGGTGACGCGGGACGGGCAGTCGAACTATTTCCTCAATGGCACCAAGTGCCGACGCAAGGACATCACTGATATCTTCCTTGGCACCGGTCTTGGTCCGCGTAGTTACGCGATTATCGAGCAGGGCATGATTTCGCGCCTGATCGAAGCCAAGCCGGAAGAGCTGCGCATTTATATTGAAGAGGCCGCCGGCATTTCCCGTTACAAGGAGCGCCGCCGCGAGACCGAAAACCGCATGCGCCGCACCCGTGAGAACCTTGAACGTCTGGCCGATATTCGCGACGAGCTGGAAAAGCAGATCGAGCGTCTGTCCCGTCAGGCAGCGGCGGCGGAAAAATACAAGCAGTTCAAGCAGGAAGAGCGGCAGAAGGGTGCTGAGCTGCGGGCGCTGCGCTGGCGCAACCTGAACACCCAGGTTGAGCAGATCGAGTACGTGATGCGCGAACTGGAAGTGGCGGTGGAAGCCAAGATTGCAGAGCAGCGTCATGTTGATGCAGAGCTGGAAAGGCTGCGCGATGGTCATACCGATGTCCAGGATCGTTTCAATGTGGTTCAGCAGCAGTACTACGGCCTGGGTGCTGAAGTTGCGCGTCTGGAGCAGACCATCCAGTTCCAGCGCGAGCGCAAGCATCAGCTGTATGAGGAACTGAAGCAGATTGAAAGTAACTGGGCCGATGCGAATCAGCATCTGCAAAGTGACGCGGAGAAAATTGCCGAACTGGAAACCCGTCTGGCCGAAATCGAACCGCAGATGGAAATGCTGCGTGAGCAGGAGATGAACTCGGCAGAGCTGCTGGCCGCCGCTGAAGAGTCGATGCAGCAATGGCAGCAGGAGTGGGAAAGTTTCAACCACGGCGCCAACGAATCCCGTCGTCATGCGGAAGTGGAACAATCCCGCATCAAGCATCTGGAAACTTCGATTGAACGACTCAGCGATCGTATCGACCGTCTTGGCAAGGAGCAGGGTGGTCTTGATGCCGAACCGCTGGCCGCCGAGATGCGGCGCTTCGAGGAACAGGTTGAGCAGCTGCGTCAGCAACTCGAAAACGGCGAGCAGCGTAGCGAATCAGTGCAGGAAGAAATCAGCACCCTGCGACGCGAGAGCGGCGAGCGTGGCCGGGCGCTGGAAGAGAAGCGCGAGCGCATGCAGAAGCTGCGCAACCGTCACGCGTCGCTGGAAGCGCTGCAGAAGGCAGCCATGGGTGACGACGGTGCGGTAACGGAATGGCTGTCACGTCACGGTCTGGAAGAAAAGCCGCGACTGGCAGATCGTCTGCAGGTGCAGAATGGTTGGGAAAAGGCCGTCGAGATGGTGCTTGGCGACGTCCTGCATGGTCTTTGTGTTGACGGTCTTGATCAGGTCGAGCAGTGGCTCGGTGACCTGCAAAATGGCCATGTCTGCCTGCTCACCGCTGCAGTCGGCGGTCAGGCCGGCAGCAAGGGCAAGTCGCTGGCATCGCTGGTATCCGGCCAGGTGCCGGCATTGCTGCAGGACGTCTATGTCACCGACACGCTGGCCGAAGCGCTGGCGCTGCGCAAGCAACTGTCCGGCCGCGAATCGGTAGTCACTCGCGACGGTATCTGGCTGGGCGCCGACTGGTTGCGGGTCAGCCGTGAACAGGATCAGGAAGCCGGTATCCTCGAACGCCGCCGCGAACTGGAACAGCTTGAGCGTGATATTGACGAGCTGGAAGACCAGATCATTGAACTGCGTGAAAAACTCGAGTCCGGCCGCGAACAGATTCAGCTGCTGGAAGAAGAGCGCGAGGAGTGCCAGCGCCAGAGCAGCCGTGTCGGTCGCGAGCTTGGCGAGATCAATGCCCAGGTCAGTGCCCGTCAGGTGCGCCTTGAGCAGATCACCATGCGCCGTGAACGTCTCGGCAGCGAATTGAATGAGGCGATGACACAGCGCGCCAGCGAGCAGGAACATCTGAAAGAAGCCCGGGCGATACTGTCGGAAGCGGTGGAAGCCATGGCGCAGGACACCGAAGCACGGGAAGATCTGCTGTCCCGCCGTGATCAGGCCCGAGCGAAGCTTGATGAGGTGCGCCAACGCGCCCGCCATGACCGCGACAGCCTTCATCACATGGCCATGGAAGTGCAGGGCGCTCGCACTCAGGCCGACTCCCTGCGTCTTGGGCTGTCACGGCTTGAAGTCCAGACTC
>JBFHPX010000231.1:0-4104 GCA_041592575.1 Alcanivoracaceae bacterium | reverse complement strand
GTGGCAGTGAAATCCTCTGCTGACATATCTTCCCGCAAGCCGCCAACATCGAGCTCCGCATAGCCATCGGTTTCCATTGGCATATGCAAAATGACTTCCTTGCCCATGTCGTTTGCCAGCTTCGCCAGCGCCGGGGCATGTGGTGTTTGTGGAATAACCGCACAGGTTACCGGGCCGGGCAGGTTGACGATCGCCTCGCCACGGCTGCGGTGATAGCCGAGATCATCAATAATGATGGCGATCTTCGATTGTGCCGCTGCCAGCGCCGGAATCAGTAGCAGGGCACTGGCGAACAGCCGGAGCATCAGTCGCTGCTCCGTGGCGACGCCAGAGCAATGCCCTTCAGCACAGAAAGAGCCTGATACAGAGTGAAGTCGGAAACTGCCAGAGGCTGTGGCTGGCTTTTTTCTCCGGCTTTTTCTTCGTGCTGGCCATTTTCAAGATGACCGCGCAGATCTGCCTCACGGACGCCCTGCAGGCCCTCGATCAGCTCAACTTTTGAAATTTCGGTGGCGATGTCCGGAACAATGCCCTCTGCCTGGATGGAGCGGCCTTTCGGCGTGTAGTAGCGCGCGGTGGTCAGCTTCAGGGCGCGATCGCCATGTAGCGGCAAAATGGTTTGTACCGAGCCCTTGCCGAAGCTGCGCTGGCCAATAACGATGGCGCGACTATGGTCTTGCAGGGCGCCGGCGACAATTTCCGATGCCGATGCAGAGCCACCATTAACCAGCACAATCATGGGCAGGCCATTCAGAATATCGCCATCGGTGGCAGCGTAATTGACCCGCGTGGTTTCATCGCGACCCTGGGTGTAAACAATCAGGCCATCGTTCAGGAACAGATCGGAAATCTGCACCGCTGCACTGAGCACGCCGCCCGGGTTATTGCGCAGATCCAGCACCAGACCTTTCAGGCTGCCGTCTTCGACAAGCTTGCGCAGGGCTTTTTCACTGTCGCGACCAGAGTGGCTCTGGAACTGGGTAATACGCAGATAACCAAAGCCCGGCTCCAGCATTTGAGAGCGAACGCTCTGGATGCGGATGCGGTCGCGCTTGAGCTTCACGGTGCGCGGCTTCTCAGTGCCCTGAGACAGAATAGAAAGTGAGACTTCTGAGCCGATCTCGCCGCGCAGCAGTTTGATGGCATCTTCAAGGGCCAGGCCTTTGACAAAGGTATCGTCGATTTTCAGGATCAGGTCACCGGCGCGCAGACCGGCCCGGCTGGCAGGTGTGTCATCGATCGGTGTAACCACCTTGACGAAACCATTCTCCATCGTGACTTCGATGCCCAGTCCGCCAAACTCACCGGTAGTGGTGACCTGAAGGTCGTCAAACTCACTCGGGGTCAGATAGGACGAGTGCGGATCAAGCTCGTAAAGCATGCCGCGAATGGCCGATTCCAGCAGGGTGCGATCATCTATATCTTCGATGTACGCGCCGCGAATCCGCTCCATCACCTCAGCGAATACCCGCAGCTCGGTAATCGGTACGCCCTGACTTTGTGCCTGTGCATCCAGTGCCGGGTCAGCTTTCAATGCAGTGCTGGCGAACAGTACCAGACCGAGGCAGGCGGCGGGCAGAAATCGAATCATCAGCAGGGTATCCCGATGTTATTGGCGGCTGGCGATGGGGGGGAGTGTAACACGGCTATTGCACCATTGATCCGGATTGACCGGCACCCCGGCGCGGCGGATCTCGAAGTACAGACCGGCGCGATTACTGCCGCCGGAATCGCCGACACGGGCAATGATGTCGCCGGCGGTCACCCATTCGCCCACTTCTCGGGTAAGGGTTTCGTTCTGCCCGTAAAGGGTCAGATAGCTGCCGCCGTGATCGACGATCATCAGCAGGCCATACCCGCGCAGCCAGTCGGCAAACACTACCCGGCCGGGATAAATGGCGCGTACCGGGGTGCCCGCAGGAACATCCAGCAGTACTCCGCTCCAGCGCACAGACCCTTCGCGAGGGCTGCCAAACCGGGCGACGATACGGCGCTGTACCGGCCAAGGCAGTTTGTTGGCGAGCTTGCCAAACGGCGCGCCGGATGGGGTGGCGGGAATATCCGCCACGCTCCGGCCGACGTCCGTCAGCAGTTTTGTGAGGCGCTTCTCGTCATTGCGCAGGCTGTCAAGCCGTTGCTTGCCGGAGCCAATCCGCTGATTGATGGTGGCGAGCGTCTGACTACGCTCTTTTCTCGCTGCCGCCAGCTCAATACGTTGTTGCTCAAGTTCCGCCTGTCGCTCGTCCAGCGCCTGCCTGGCGGCCTCGGTGGCGGCCACCGCTTCCAGCAATTCGTCCAGGTCCCGATTGATCAGGCTGACGCGTTGCTGTCGGGCGCGCTGGAAATACTCCTGATAGCGCAGCAATCGCGCCACCGCATCGGGCTGTTCCTGATTCAGCAGCATCCTCGCCAGCTCCTGGCGGCCGTTCATGTAGCCGGCTCTGGCGGTCCGGCTGACCCAGTCCAGCTGGACGCCGCGCTCGCGCGCCAGTCTGGCCTGGCGTGCCTCAAGACGGGCCAGTTCGGCGGCGGCCTCGCGACGCTGCTGTTCCAGTGCCCGATTCTGCCGGTTCAGCCGGGCCAGCCGCAGTTCCGCCTCGCGCAGCTCGGCCTGGGCGGTATCACGCTCGCTGACGTCGTCACGCAGAGCCTTTTCCAGCTCGCCAATACGCTCGCGCAGGGTATCGAGCTCCGCCGCCGACGGGGTGTTGGCCCAGACGGGGGAGGAAAGCAGCAGGCACAGGCAGATAAACAGTCTCATGCCGGCGTTTTACCTGATGTCTGACGGGGAGGGAAGCATCGCGACCATCTGTTATACTCGCGGCCCGTTTTCCCTGCTCCGGAACTACCAATGGATCGTCTGCTTGAATTCGCCATGAACCACTATGTGCTGGTGTCCGCCTTTTTTGTACTCTGGGCGGTGTTCTTTTCGCTGGAGTCCCGTCGCGGCGGCCAGAGTGTCAGCCCGCAGCAGGCCACCAATATGGTAAATCGCGAAGACGCCAGGATCGTCGACCTGCGTGATGCCGACGAGTTTCGTCAGGGGCATATCGCTGGCAGTGTGAACATTCCGATGGGTCAGTTGGCGGAGCGCATCGCCGAGCTCGACAAGCACAAGGACAGTCCGGTGATTCTGGTGTGCAAGATGGGCACCAGCGCGTCTCTGGCCGGTCGACAGTTGCGTGCGCGCGGTTTTGCCCGGGTTGCCAGAATGCAGGGCGGCATTCAGGGCTGGCGCGCCGACAACCTGCCGGTGGTGAAGGCCTGATATGGCCCGTGTTGTCGTATACAGTACGCCCTGGTGTCCGTATTGCGTTCGCGCCAAAAGGCTGCTGAATGACAAGGGAGCCGATTTCACTGACATCGACGTCAGTGCAGATCCGGCGTTGCGTCAGGAGATGATTCGTCTCAGTGGCCGCACCAGCGTGCCGCAGATATGGATTGGCGAGCAGCATGTTGGTGGCTGCGATGAGCTTTATGCGTTGGAGCGGCAACGCCGCCTGGATGAACTGCTTTTAAAATAATGGTCAAGGGGTGCGCCCCTTCAGTAACGGAGAATAAAAATGTCGGAACAGCCGCAGCGCGTCTTCCAGATCCAGCGAATTTTCGTCAAGGACCTTTCGTTTGAATCGCCGGCCGCGCCTGGTATTTTTCTGGAGAAGTGGAATCCATCAGCGAATCTGCAGCTTAACAACAATGCCCGCAAAATTGAGGGCACGGATGAGTATGAAGTGCAGGTTGGCGTTACCCTGACTGCCGAGCAGGAAGGCAAGACGGTTTATCTGGTTGAGGTCAAACAGGCCGGCATCTTCACTATCACCGGTGTAGAGGGCGAGGAGCTTGAGCACCTGTTGGGCGCTTATTGCCCGAACATCCTGTTCCCTTACTTGCGCGAAGTCGTATCTTCAACGATTTCCCACGGTTCCTTTCCGGCATTCCAGTTACAGCCAATCAACTTCGAAGGTCTGTTCCAGCAGGCCAAAGCGAAGCGCGCAGAAGACCTCAAGCAGAAAGCGCACTGAGGTTATCAGCGCATCCCGGCGAAGCCGTGCTGTCGCAGGGCTTCGTATAGCACCACCGCCACCGCATTGCTGAGATTCAGGC
>JBFHPX010000230.1:0-4106 GCA_041592575.1 Alcanivoracaceae bacterium | reverse complement strand
TAACGGCAGTGACAAGTTTCATGTCTCTCTCCTGATGGCTGCGCCGTTACCGGCGCCGTACCTGTTCCGAACCGAGGCGAAGCCTCATCCAGTCTTCAGGGGTTGCCCCCTCCTTGCCTCCACAAACGCACGATCCATGCCAATAGATAAAATGCGTGTTTTTTCAGAGGGTTGGAAAAAAACCCGAGGCCGTGGCCCCGGGTTATGGCGCGATTATAGCGCACGAATACGGGGCACTCCCCAAAATGGTGCAACTCTTTTCCAGTCCTGCACCGTGCTACCATGATTGCCCTTTTCGGCCGCAACCGGACTCGCTCTTACCATGACTGACCAGCCTTTTATCGACCGTCTGGTAGCCGACATCGGCCGCCATCTGCCCGCCGGCCTGGAACAGTTGCGCGACGAAGTCGAACGCAGCGCCCGTGCCATTCTTCAGGAAGGCATCAGCCGGCTTGATCTGATCAGCCGGGAAGAATTCGATATCCAGCAACAGGTGCTGGCCCGCACCCGGGAGAAGCTGGAAGCCCTGGAAAAGGAAGTAACCGAGCTGGAGCGTCGTCTGGCCCCGTGAAAGCGCTTCTGCTTATTGCTGCACTGGCCTTCAGCACCAGCGTCACCGCCAGTGATGACCCGCTTTGCGCCGCCACGGCTGCCGAAGGCGCCGCCCTGACCCTGCTGGCGGCGGATTCCATGGCCCTGCACCGCCTGCTCGATTGTCCACGCACAGATACCGTACCGGCGTTGCAACCGGCTGATCTGCTTGATGCCGGCAGCGCTGCCGACAGCGTCGATGGCAACGGTCGCAGCGCCCTGCATCTGGCATTGCTTGGTCTGCAACAACCGCGGCATGTCGACTTTTTCCGTGATACCGCCCTGTTGCTGCTGAGCCGCGGCGCGGCGGCGGCGCTTGCCGACAACGAGGGCATTCGCCCGCTGCATCTGGCCAGCGCCGAACCGGACGGTATGATCAGTGGCGAGCTGATTGCTCTGGGCGCCGATCCGCTGATTACCGACAATGACGGCAACACCGCCCTCGACCATGCCGTGCGCCATCCCGGCAATGCGCTGACCTTCGCCCTGCTGCTCGATACCGCCGGCGCCGATCTCGCTGACGACGGGCTCGAGCTGCTGGTGGAAGCCCTGATCCAGCAGCAGCGCGCCGACCTGCTCGACCAGCTGCTGGCACGCTTTCCGACCCTGGAGCTTGATCCGGTGGATGCCAGCCGGGCGCTGGCCCGGCTGCTCTGGAACGGCGGCCGAATGGAAAGCGCCGAGCGCTTCTGGCGCGCCGGCTCCGACGCCCTGCTGGTGTACAGTCAGGGCGGCAGCAATCTGGCCTGGCGTCTGGCCAGCCTTGGCCACCTGGCCGAACTGGACTGGCTGCTGGCCGATGGCTTCCCACTGAACCAGCTGCCGGAAAGTGGCTTTCCGCCATTGTATTTCGCCGACCTTGAGGCCAGTCGAGCACTGCTCAAACGCGGCGCCGACCCGAATCTCGGTTCACGTCAGCACGGCACGGTGGCGGCCGCCTTTATGGCTCCACCACCACCGTTTGATGACGGCGGCGTCTCGCTCGACAAGGCCCGGCTATCTTTGCTTTTGGACGCCGGTCTCGACCCGAACCGTCGTGATGCCCAGGGCATGACCGCACTGGAGCGGGCCCTGGATGCCGATCAGCTGTGGCTGGTCCAGGCTCTGTTGGAAGCCGGGGCGGAGCCGACCCGCACTCTTTCAGGTGAGCGCTCACTGCTGCCAAAAGCCATCAAGCAAGGGCGCCTTCCCACCATTCAGTCCATGATCCGGGCACTGCCGGATGTCACCGACCGACACCCGCTGCTGCTGTTCGACTATGTCGGTAGCGACAACGCCAATGCGGAAATCGCCGAGGCACTACTGGTGGCGGGACTGTCCCCGGATCTCAGCGGCGCCGAAGGCGAAAGCGCTCTGCTGCGCGCCGCCCGCCTGCAACGCTGGCCATTGGTTACCCTGATGCTTCGCTACGGTGCCGATCCGGAGCGAGCCAACGCTCAGGGCTGCACGCTGCACTGCTACAGCTGGTCGATGCCCGAGCCGTTGCAAAAGCAGCTTCGCGGCGGTGAGCCTCAGCGTTGGCAGTGGCCTGACATCAATCAGCAGCCATCGGCTTTCTTCGCTCTGGCGCTGTCCCCCATGCTGGCACTCTGGCTGCTCAGCGTTGCCGTGGCTTTGGCACGATACCGGGCCATGTGGCCGGGAGTGCTGTGGATGACGGTCAGCGCACTGCTGACCGTGCTGGTCGGCGCGGCCCTGTTTGCCGACTGCGACCCCTGCCTGACCCAGCAGCACAGCACCCGGCATTATCTGCTGATGGTGCTGGCAACGTTGCTGTTCGCCGCCGGCCCCTGGCGCAAGCGGCTGGTTGCACTACCGCCGACGCGCGCCAACGAATACTGATCCGCTGCCGCCACGCCGGCGTCAACGAGGCACCCAATACTTTATTCTTAGCTTTCTCCCGCCCTTCACCTGTCTGCTGTCATGGTGTCTGCGGCAAATGTCGTGAATGCCCACAATCCGCTACCGCAAATGAAGCCCGGCAACAACAGAGGCGGGAGCGCAGAACACTTTTGAGGTTATGCTCCGTGCCCATTTCAAAGTCAGCCAGCTATGGCTTGTTTCTGTACCTGCTCTGCGGATCAACTCTCGCCGCCAGCCTGGAAATCACCGTAACGGATGCTCAGGGGAAACCGCTCGGCAACAGTATCGTGGTCCTGCGAGGGGAAAACCTGGCACCCATCGATACCTCAACCACCGAAGTAAATCAGATCGCCAACCAGTTCGATCCCCATGTGACAGTCATTCGTCAACACAGCGCAGTGATATTCCCCAATCTCGACCAGACCCGGCATCAGGTCTATTCGTTTTCCAACGTCAAACGGTTCGTTACCAACCTGTTTGCCGGCCGCGAAGCCGACCCGGTGAATTTCGAGAATGTCGGCATCGTACCCATCGGCTGCAATATTCACGACCGCATGCATGCCTATATCTATGTCACCGATGCCCCCCGGTTTGCGATTAGCAACGTCGATGGCATCGCACGTTTCAACGATCTGGCGATTGGCGACTATCAACTGGAAATGTTGCATCCATGGCAACTAAACCCCGGCAGCGTCACCCGCGACATCCGGGTGCGACGTGCTGGTCGCGATCTGTCCATCAGGGAGAGTGTTGGCACAATTGGTCCGGACCCGCGAACACCCCGCCGGCCGGTGAACAATCCGCTGATTCGAGGAAATCCCTTTGCGCGCTAGATTTTCAACTGCTCTGCTACTGGCCATTGCCGGGCTGCTGCTGGTTATCATGGCCGCAGTGGCCATTGTCGGCAGCAAGATACTGCGCGACACCATCACCGACAGTGCACGCCAGAGTGCCACAACCGCGTCTCACTATTTCCGCCAGCAACTCGGTGTTCGCGCCGAGGAGGTCGCCGGTGCAGTAGGCGTGCTTGTGGAGGACTTCGGCTTTCGTGATGCCTTGGCGAGCGGTGACCATGCCACTATTTTATCGGCCGTGGACAATCAATCATCCCGGATCGGAGCAACTGCCTATTCCATCCGCATGAACGATGGTCGCACCATTAGCGCCGCCAATACCCCTTACTCCGTAAGTGGCTTTGCCGACAATGAAATGGCGATGACCGTCAAGATCACTGCCATCAATAATGTTCCCCACCTGATCATTTCAACTCCCGTGGGCAACCCGAGCATTCTCGGCATACTCACGCTTGGCTTCGAGATGAGTGACAGTTTTGTCGAGCAGATGAAGGAGCTGGTGGGCGCCGATATCAGCTTCGTGGCGGGCGCCTCTGGCGCCAGTGAGCGCGGTCTTTTCAGCACCCTCCCTGGTGCAGACAACCGGCGTGACGCACGTCAACGGATTGCCACCATGGAAGCCGTTTCGGCAGGCTCGCCCACCGTGCTTGATATCGCTGATCAGCGTTTCATGACCACGCGGGTGGAGTTGCAGAGCGCCGAACTGTTTGATGCCTATTTGCATATTCCAATGACCGATGAGGCCAGCGCGTTCCGTCGGGTAGGTGTGCAGCTCTCGTTCCTTGGGGGAGGCGCCTT
>JBFHPX010000229.1:0-4108 GCA_041592575.1 Alcanivoracaceae bacterium | reverse complement strand
CGGCGGATTCGGCTCCCAGGCACAGATCATGTTCATGGTCAGGCCGCCCCAGGCGTTGCGGCATTTGCTGCTGGCGAAAGGCAGGTAGTCGAGATCCACTTCCTGGAGAAAGTCGGGCTGGTTACCGTTGTCTGCATCCGCCGGAGTAAAGGCCGCATCGTCATAGACACCCCAGCCAATAATACGGACCACATCATCCAGAATGATTGAAGTTTCCAGTTGGCTCATGATAGTGCCGTTGGCGATGCTGATGGTATCGACATCAGCCCTGGTTGCCAGCTTCACCAGAGCGATGTCGGAGTCATCACTACCGTCAGCGATGCCATACTCGGGATGGGCAAACAGATTCGTGACCAGATACTGAGGCGCGTCCTCAAGGTCTGGCAGGCCTATCCGGACG
The DNA here is from genome assembly GCA_041592575.1 of Alcanivoracaceae bacterium. Classification (GTDB taxonomy): domain Bacteria; phylum Pseudomonadota; class Gammaproteobacteria; order Pseudomonadales; family Alcanivoracaceae; genus PGZG01. Next base: position 3,708 of record JBFHPX010000229.1, on the reverse strand, counting down.
GTGGTGTCTTCGGCCGCCTGATCGTAAGAGATCGGGTTTGCGCCGTTACCGGGCGAGGTGATGCAGTGTGCGGCTGTCACAACCCAGCCGGGGGCTATCAGGCTGCCGCCGCAGAAAGGCTCCGGGTCATAGCTTCCTGTGCCTCCAAAGCCACTGGCGTCGTACACATGCAGCCCAGCCATCCAGGAATAATTCCGGGTCGCGTCAGCTCCGCCAACCACCTTGGTTGCCGGGCGCTCGCCGGCAATGGTCTGCGTTGCCAACAGCACTGCGATCAGAAAAACCAGTCTCATCGGTGCAGCTCCGTTTCGATTCCGTCCCGGAGGACATCCATGTGCGCGGATGGGGGCTATACAGAGGCCGCGTGAACCATCCAGTGGTTACTGTCATTAGCGCGTTGCAAGTGATGCTCCAGATGATGCAGGGCCGCTTCCAGGCTCTGGTCGCTACTGCTGACCGCCATCAATGCGGCGCGAAACTCGGTACCTTGCTGGCGCAGGTCGCCGAGCAGGTTCTCGGCGGCGGTAACGGTCGTGCATGGCAGCATAAGCGCCAGCGCATGCTCGTTGTAGCGGGCAGCAATGTCGCTGCGACGCAGACGGTGTGACAGTCGCTCGGCCAGGGTCATCAGATTCTGGCTGGCGCTGGCCTCGACCAGCACCAGCGTCAGGTGCGCGGCCATCCGGTCATGCAGTGGCAGCAGCCAGCCGGCGGTGGAAATCAGCGCCTGATGGCTGATCAGCCCGGTTTGTGGATCGCGCCAGGTTGCCTCCAGCGCAAGTCGCTCATGGGCCTGATTGCGGTACAGCAGGACCCCGGCATACAGGGCGCAAGCCAGCATGATGGTACCGGCAAACCACATTGCGGACACGTCCGCGCCGATACGACGTTCGCCAAGGCTGATCAATACGGCGACTGCCAGTGCGCTCAGGCCAAGCAGCAGATTGAAGCGCATCGGCCCATGCAGGAGGCCTCCACTGAGAATGAGTACCAGAAACAACATCAGTGTCGGCGGCATCGGCGAGGGGTCGAGCCAGACAGATGCGGCGATGGCGAGAATGTCCAGCGAGACACCGCCGACCTCGGCAAGCAATCCGCCGCGCCAGACCAGCACTCCGTGCAGTACCGCATAACCGGCCAGCATCACCAGCGCGAGCCAGGAGCCGGCGTCGAGTCCGCCGTGGTAAAGGTAAATGAAGGTTATCACTGCAAACACCAGTCTGGCGCTGCTGCGAACCAGAGTCAGGGCATTATCGGTGGCGAGGCGGTCGGAAAAGCGCATGGTCGTCGTACTCCTTGTCGGCGCACAGTTTACCGCGACATTCCTGTCAGGTAACGAATTCTATTTACTCTTCGGTCGCCAGAAGCTGCCTTTTCAGTCGCTCCGAGTAGGGCTGCGGACCAAACCAGATGTTCAGATAGGCTGAGGCAAAGTCATGTCCCTGTTCCCGAGTCAGTACCTCATTGTTAAGCAGCAGCTCCAGTTCGCCGCCGGGGAGGTAGCGGAGCTGGTACCGGTCGCCATCTCCGATATCACGATAGTGGCTGTTGAAGCGCTCCAATCTGGCCTTGAGATCGGCAAAGGCGCTGTCGCTGATGTTGCGTTCAACCATTGCCATAGCGGCCTGGCTGAAGGCGGACCCGGGAACGTCACGCTGGTAGGCGAACTCAAGCAGCAGGGGGGGCTGTAGCGAGGCCGGCCCGCTGGCACAATCATCACGCCAGAGACTCGCCTTGCCGACCTCAATGAAACGTAACGCCGTCACCGGTGCCGAGCGGCAGAGGCTTAGTCGGGTCTGTGCGTTCAGCTCGGCGGCGTGAGTCTGACCGCCGGCCGCCAGAGCAGGACTGCAGGTGGTCACAACCGCAAAAGCGAGAGTGGCAAAAACCTTCATAAACGATTCCTGGTCCAGCGGACCAGCCCTCCGATAACGGGGATGTGGGAAAACACACCTTCTGTGCTGTCCCAGTAATCCTGATGCAGCACCACCTGCCCGCTGTCGTTGAAACGCAGGTGGGTCATGCCAATGGTGTCTGCCTGCATGGTTCGGCCCAGAGCCCTGGCGCGTGTCTCCATACGCCATTTCAGCCAGACATCGACACCGTCAAGGATGACCCGGTCGACATGCACTGCTACGCTGTCAACCCGCTCTGCGGTTTCCTGCAGGTACTTGCTCAGTTCGGCACGGTTATCGAAGGTGTGCAGGGTGTCATTGAAATAGAGCTGCTCGGCATAGGCTGCGCTAACGCGCTGATCCAGATCAGAACCCTGAAGATCGGAGTAAACCGCCTTGAATCGCTCGACCGGCGCCATACTTTCAATGGCCACGCCAGTGAATTGGCCTGTTGCCGCCTCATAGGCCGATGCATAGCCTGTCTGGTCTTTGCCGGCACAGCCAGCCACGGTGGCGGCCAGCAGCGGCAGGCAAATCATCATGAGCAGATTTTTGTTCATCTTCGGTGCCTGTCAGATCAATGCCACGCAGTATCAATCCTGTGCTATCAACCAGACGTGAACAGGCCCCCGTCACAGACGGTTCACGGCTAACCCGATATCGTCAATTGATGAAACTGAGATCCCCTCTGTCAGCCATTATCGGCAACTTCGTTTTGTTCCAGCTGCTCTGGTTCGCTGCCGTGCTCGGCGCCGCTGCGGGGTGGCACTGGCCTGCGCCTTTGGCGCTGGCGGCACTGTTGATGTGGACCCACGTTACCGGTGGTGATCTTCGCGCCGACCTGCGGCTGGTGCTGCTTGGTCTCGGTACTGGCGTGGTGTTCGAGGTGTTGCTGCTGGCAACCGGTTTGATTCGTTACGAGTTGCAGTGGTGGGCGGCGCTGCCGCCGTTGTGGATTCTTTGTCTGTGGGCCGGCTTTGCCCAATCCTTTCTGTATTCACTGGCATGGATGCGCAGACGCTTGCTGGTGGCGGCAATGTTTGGCGGCGTTGGCGCGGCAATGTCATTGTTTGCCGGCCTGCGATTCGGCGCGGCCCAACCGCTGCAGGGTGAGATTCCGTTGCTGGTTCTGTATGGCATCGGCTGGGCGCTGCTGGTGCCGTGGCTGGCATGGCTGGCAGCGGACTCCGCAGAGCGCCACCCGCAGGTGCCCGCATGAGCGTTTTGCTCGTTACTGCGCTGGCCCTGACGTTGGTATGCCTGCTCGGCTGGTGGCGGCAGACGGTGACCGGCAATGCCGGTCATGTTGATGTGATCTGGACGCTGGGGGTCGGTGCCAGTGCAGTTTTCTATCTGGCCGTGGGCGATGGTGATGGCTGGCATCGGCTGCTTGCTGCCGGTCTGGTCGGGTTCTGGGCGTTGCGCCTGGGAACACATATCTGGCGTCGTGTTCATGGCGCCGAAGAAGAGGGCCGATACCGGGCCATTCGTGAGCATTACGGCGCCCGGGTAAACCTGTTTCATTTCTTTTTCTTTCTCTCTCAGGGGCTGCTGGCCTGGCTGTTTGCCCTGCCGCATTTCGTTATAGCTTCACATCCGGGTGGCCATCAGCTGGCCTTGATTGCCGGCGTCGTCGTTGGCGTCGTGGCGTTGGCAGGTGAAGCGATTGCCGATCGGCAACTGGAGCAGTTTCGTAGAAAGCCGGCCAATCGTGGCAGAACCTGTCGCGATGGCCTGTGGCGCTACTCGCGTCATCCGAATTATTTTTTTGAGTGGCTGCACTGGTTCAGCTATCCAGTTATTGCCTGGGGCG
>JBFHPX010000228.1:0-4117 GCA_041592575.1 Alcanivoracaceae bacterium | reverse complement strand
TCTTCCGGGGCCAGACCGTACTGGAACAGTTTGCTGGCAGCGGCTTCGCCATCTATGTAGTTGAGCGTCAGCGTTGGCACCGGCAAGTCGGCAATGGCGGCCAGTATTGCCGCCTGCTCCTTGTCGAGCGGGCCGATGACCAGACCGGCGCCGAGCGTCAGGGCCTGATTGTAGAGGGCGACGATGTCACCCTGACTGCTGTCGAGGAAATGCATGATCGGCACCGGATGACCTTGGCCGAGGGCGCTGTAGTACGCCGCCAGTAAGCCGTCGCGAATGGCGCTGGCCGGGCCCGCCAGAGGTCCGCTTTGTGGCAGCAGTACCGCAACAGTTTGTGGTCGCTCGCGTACCGCCCGACGCAGTGCCTGGATGATGTCCGGCATGTTGGTGGCGGCCGGGTGGTCGGCGCGCCGTTGCTGCCAGTCGTCCAGATTGGCGAGCTGGCCATCGATGTCGCTGAGCGGGTCGCGGTACAGCCGCGCCAGTTCATACCAGCCGGTCAGGGTACTGTCGTTGCTGCGTCGTTCGGCGGCGGTCAGCTCCGTGATCGGCAGCATCATCAGCTGGGTCCAGATCATGCTGCGGTTGTACTGCTGGCTCTCTGCGCCGAGCAGGTAATCGATATGGACTCGCTGCTCAAGGCTGGCGACGAGATCGCCTTTCAGCGTCAGCACATCGGCACGCAGCAGGCCGATACGACTGCGTTGCTCGTTGCCAAGCTGGGGCAAGATGGCGCGCAGATTCGGGTTATCGAGCACTGCTTCTGCTTCCGCGGGTGCTTGCTGGCTGAGATGCCACTGGGCTCTTAGCAGTGCTCGCTCAGCCTGACGCGGTGGCGTCAGTGGTCTGGCCTCCAGCCATCGCAGCAGGCTGTCGCTGGCCTCGATGCGGTGCTGGCTCAGGTATTCCGCGGTCCACGCCAGTGCCATCTCATCGGCTTTGGCGGAATCCATTGCGGTCAGCTCTGCCAGCGCATTGCCGGCCTGAGCCGGCGCCTCCCGGGTAATAACCGGCCGGCTGACGTCAGAATCGGACGCCGGTCGCTGCGCGCAACCGGCGATCAGGGCTAAACAGGCCAGCAGCAGGCCGTACAGGGACAATCTCATGGGCATCCGGGGTCGTCTTGTTGCAGAGGTGGCGCTATTGTAGCAGCCGCATTCAGCAGCAGGGGTCAGGAAATGTCGGGCGTGCTTCATATTGTCAGTACCCCTGTGGGAAATCTGGATGACATCACCCGGCGCGCACTTGCCGTGCTGGCCTCGGTGGATGCAGTGGCCGCCGAGGATACCCGTCATACCGCGCGGCTGCTGGATGAACTTGGCATTCAGAAAAGCCTGATCAGCTACCACGACCACAACGAGCAGGAGCGCACCCCGCAACTGATCGATCGGCTGCAGCGCGGAGACAGCCTGGCGCTGGTATCCGACGCTGGCACGCCGCTGGTCAGTGATCCCGGTTACCGTCTGGTGCGGGCCTGTCATCAGGCCGGCATCCGGGTGGTGCCGGTGCCCGGTGCCAGCGCCCTGCTGGCGGCCTTGGTGGTGGCCGGTCTGCCCACAGACCGTTTTGTTTTCGAAGGGTTCCTGCCAAGCAAGGGTGCCGGTCGTACTACTGCCCTGCGGCGCATTGCTGATAGTGCGGCAACATCGGTGGTATACGAAGCGCCACACCGCATTCTGACTCTGCTCGATGAACTCAAAGAGCGTCTCGAAGCTGAGCGGGAAGTGGTGTTATGCCGAGAGCTGACCAAACATTTCGAAACCGTGTTGCCGGGGCGTATTGGCGACATCCGCGAGCGAGTCGCTGCGGACAGTAACCAGCAACGCGGTGAGATTGTGTTGCTGGTGGCGCCGGCGCCGGAGCAAACCGTAGACGATGCCGAGCTGGCGCGACTGGCACGGCTGTTGCTTGGTGAGCTGCCGGCATCGCGTGCGGCCAAGGTGCTTGCGGCCTGGTCCGGCCGCAAGCGCAATGATCTTTACAGCTGGATGGAAACGCTGGATCAGCCCGACGATTGAACGCCGGCGTGGCCGCGCAGTTTATTGATCAGGCCGATGCCGGCCAGCGCCGCGGCGCCACTGATAATGCCGACTGCAATGCTGACCAAAACCGGGGTGGCGAAGCGGACAGTCGCATGCAACGTGCTGTTGTCAGCAAACTGAAGCACCAGATCATGTTGCAGATGTTCCAGCACCGCGATGCCATGTACAAGAATGCCGCCGCCGACGGTAAACATGGCGATGGTGCCAGCCACTGACAGAAACTTCATCAACTTCGGGGCGAACAGCAGCAGGCTGCGACCGACAGCGCTATAGAAGCGGCTGCCCGCATTGCGGCCACGTTCCAGCAGGTGCTGACCGGCATCATCCAGTTTGACGATGCCGGCGACCAGACCGTAGACGCCGATGGTCATCAGTACGGCGATGGCCACCAGCACCGACACCTGTTTCATGAACGGTGCCTGCTGCACCGTGCCCAGCGTGATGACGATGATCTCTGCCGAAAGGATAAAGTCGGTGCGCACCGCGCCGCGAATACGCTGCTTTTCAAACGCCACCAGATCAACCGCCGGATCGGCGATGGCTTTCAGGGTTTCGTTGTGCTGCTTTTCCACTTGCTGGCGGTGCAGCAACTTGTGCGCGACTTTTTCAACGCCTTCGTAGCAGAGAAACAATCCGCCGAGCATCAGCAGAGGTGTGATCGCCCATGGCATCAGCATGCTGATCAGCAGCGCCGCTGGAACCAGAATCATCTTGTTGATGGTAGAGCCTTTCGCCACCGCCCAGACCACCGGCAACTCCCGCTCGGCGCGCACGCCGGACACCTGCTCGGCATTCAGGGCAAGATCATCACCAAGGACACCGGCGGTTTTCTTTGCTGCCACCTTGGTCATGACGGAGATGTCGTCAAGCAGCGTGGCAATATCGTCGATCAGTGCCAGCAGGCTGGTTCCGGCCATGGAAACTCTCCGTAAGCGAATGGGAAGGCCGGGGATTATGCCTGCATGCGGCATGGGCGAAAACGCTGTGCCCTGAACCGCGCTGCCGCTACACTGCGCCCGGGCCGGCCAGACAGTCGCTGGTGGTGCAAACCACTGGAGGAAAGTCCGGGCTCCACAGGGCAGGGTGCCAGGTAACGCCTGGGGGCCACACTGGTGACGGTGTGGCTACGGAAAGTGCCGCAGAGAAGATACCGCCGATGGCCGCTTTCTTCGGAAGGCGCGCACAGGTAAGGGTGAAAAGGTGCGGTAAGAGCGCACCGCGCCCCTGGCAACAGGGGTGGCAGGGTAAACCCCACCCGGAGCAAGACCAAATAGGGTTCCTATGGCGTGGCCCGCGCTGGAACCGGGTAGGTCGCTAGAGGCCTGTGGCGACGCAGGTCCCAGATGAATGACTGTCCACGACAGAACCCGGCTTATCGGCCGGCCCCCTTTAATTACGCAAGCCAGATAAAGGCCGACCGGGTAATCCGGCCGGCCTTTATTTCTTTATGGTCAAAATTTATTAATTTATATGTGAAATATGTCTAATAGTTAAAGTGCTTTATCACAAGCATTGCGCACCTGTCTGATTCGTCTGATTACCTGATCCCTCCGGCCGCCGACGAGCGGTGCTTTCATGCCCGCCGACCCTTCTAATCTGCTGTTTTATAAACATTTTTACCCTATGTGGCCGGGCTTTCCCAGCTTGACTTGCGCTTCACGCTGGCCCTAGAGTGTCGCTTGGTGGAGAAAAGTGGGAAGAAGTGGGAGGAAATGGCGTCGCAGCGTCAATTTCCGAAGGATTCAGGAACTGAATCAGTTATCAGGGGAAGAGCATGTTTACCGGGCGCACTGCCCTCAGCCTCGACGCAAAGGGCCGGCTGGCCATACCTGCCAGGCACCGCGAGAAACTTATGGTTTCTTGTGGCGGACGCGTTGTGCTCACCCAATACCCGTTCGATCCCTGTCTTGCCCTCTATTCCGAGCCCGAGTGGGAAACCATTGCCACCCAGGTCGCCGGCCTCAGCGACTCGGAGCCGGCGGTCAGAAAGCTCAAGCGCCTGTTCCTCGGTCAGGCCGTCGAGATGGAGCTGGATGGCAGTGGCCGGATTCTGGTGCCGCCGGAATTGCGTGCGC
>JBFHPX010000227.1:0-4121 GCA_041592575.1 Alcanivoracaceae bacterium | reverse complement strand
TTACCGTCAGCCCCTATGACCGTCACCAGCATGCCCGCCTGCTGAACTGGCGAACCTCGCCGAATGTCCTGATCCGCAAGGCCTCTCTGGCATCCTGTGCGATTCCCGGTATCTACCCGCCGGTGACGCTGTGGGCAAAAAACATCGAAGGTGAGAAAGTCCCCTACATTCCGAGCCGCAAGTGGGTCGACGGCTCAATCAAGGATGACCTGCCGATTCATCGTCTGGCCCGTCTTTACGGCGTCAATCACTCGATTGTCAGTCAGACCAATCCGCATGTGGTGCCGTTTCTGGCCCGCAAGGGTGGCGGGCGGATGATTCCGGCGCTCGGCAATCTGGCCCTGCGTAATTTCACCATGAACGCTCGCTTTGTTCTCAATCTGGCCCAGCGTCAGGTGCAGTCCAATGACCTTGGTCTGATCCTCGACAAAGCCGAATCTATCCTCAAGCAGAAATACTTCGGCGACATCAACATTATTCCGCCGCGACAGGCAACCAATGTCCTGCGAATTCTGCGTAATCCGACAGTGGAAGATGTCCGTTCCTTTATCCGCAGCGGTGAACGCACCACCTGGCCAAAACTGGAGCTGGTGCGCAACACCACCATGATCAGCCGTACCTTCCGCAGCTGCCTGCAGCGCCTCGACCGGATCGAAACGGAAAAGCTGCGCCATCTGCGACTGATCCGTAAAGAAGGCTGATAACCCTGACCGGCACCGGTTACCGCTCGTCGGCTGAACCGGTCTGGCAGGGTTGTGGCTGTCAGCTTCCGCGCCTACGATACGAACAATGTCCTAGGAAGGAGGCGGCGCGTGCAAGGACTGTGCGCAGGTGCATGGAATAGTGGCAACACCGACACTACACTTCCGCGCCCCCGGGGAGTGTATACGCCTGTAGCTGCGCGCCCCCGGCGCCCCGGGAACTGGATGTCTGCCAACCACAGCAGGCGTCACTGTCCCGACCGATTAATGAGGTCGCGACGATGAATGCCATTGGCAAACGGAAACTCTGCTCCGGCATGCAGACAACGACATTCCGACAGGTCCACGGAGGGCCCTGACCATGTTTGCCAGATTGCGCCGCTACCACACTGAAAACCCCCTTGGTTTCCGCCTGATGGGCGCAATCCTGCTGATCAGCTCGGTCATCACTCTGGTCGCCATTCTGCTGCTGCTGGCCCGCGAATTTGATCAGGGGCTATCAGACATGGAGCGCAATCTGGAGCAGGTAGAACTGACCGCCTTGCCCGGCATCACCCGTAGTCTCTGGAACTTCGATGAGGAGCAGTTGCGGGTACAGCTGGAGGCATTGCTAAGACTGCAAGAGGTAACCGGCGCGGAAGTACGCTGGCAGGACTGGAACGGCCAGACCCGCAGTCTACTGGTAGGCAGTCCACGTGACAGCTTGGAAATCCAGCGCACCAACAGCTACCCGATTATCTATCGTCGTCGCGACGGCAGTGCCGAATCGCTCGGCGAGCTGCATATCCAGCTGAGCCGGGACGCCCTGTACCAGCGAGTCGGCGAACACGCCGCCTTCATCATCCTGTTCCAGACAGTAAAAACCCTGATCATAGCCGTGGTCATTATGCTGCTGATGCGCCACATGCTCGGCCGCCACCTTCGCGCCATTGCCGATTACGCTCGCGAGCTGTCCATCACCAGGCTTCACCACCCGTTAAAACTGCCCAGACAAAACATGCAGCGAGATGAGTTGCAGGATATCGCTGACGCCATCAATGAGATGCGCGAAAGCCTGCGCAGCGATATCGTGCGCCGCGAACAGACCGAGGAAGCCCTCGAAGAAGAACGCCTGCAGCGGGAGAAGAATGAAGAGCAACGCATCCGTGCGGAAAGTGCAAGTCAGGCGAAAAGCGAATTTCTCGCCACCATGAGCCATGAGATCCGCACCCCGATGAACGGTATCATCGGGGTGCTTGACCTGCTCGCCAACAGCGACCTGACTGAACGTCAGCAACACTATGTCGAGCTGATGCAGCACTCCGGCGACAACCTGATTGCGGTGCTTAACGACATTCTCGATTTCTCCAAGATAGAAGCCGGGCAGTTATCGCTGGAATCCTCCCCGGTAGATATCCAGTCACTCACGGAAGACGCTGTCAGCGCGTTTGCCGGAGTAGCCCGTCAGCAATCTCTGGAGCTGATTATTGATGTCACCGTCAGCGAGTTCCGCTGGGTTTATGGCGACCCGGTGCGGTTACGGCAGATTCTGCTCAACCTGATCAACAACGCGGTGAAGTTCACCCGCGAGGGCCATGTGCTGGTAAGGGTTAATGAGCAGTTGCTCAACAGTGGCCAGCGCGGCCTGCACCTTGAAGTCCAGGACACTGGCGTCGGCATTGCTGCCGACCAGCAGCAACGCATCTTCGATGTCTTTACTCAGGCCGACCAGACCACCGCCCGGCGTTTTGGTGGTACCGGACTGGGACTGGCGGTCTGCCGCCGTCTGACCGAACTGATGTCCGGCCAGATCGGTGTTATCAGCAGCCCCGGGGAAGGCTCCTGTTTCTGGCTGGAACTGCCACTCACGCCATACAGCAGCAGCGCGGAACCGCGCACACTGATTAAACGCGATGTGCTGGTACTGACACGCTCCGAGGCCGAGCAGCGGGCACTGAGACATATGCTCGAACACGCCGGCGCCACCGTGACCTGCGGAACGGACCTGTCCCATATCGAAATGGCGGAGAGTTTCGATCAGATCCTGATCGACAGCACGCTGGTGATGCAGGCCGACCCGCCAGCCCGCCAGCGCCTGCAACGCTGCCGTGAGCAGATAACCCTGATGGCGGCCATCGATCAGTCTTTCGACGGCTATCCCATCATCAACAAACCGGTCACGCCATCGGCGCTGGGTCACTTCCTCAGTGACGATGCAATGGCCGGACAGAGTCTGCCAGTCAGCCAGATCAGCGAACACAGCCGCTTCGACCACCTCAGCGTGCTGGTAGCCGAGGATAACGACGTCAATCGCGACGTCATCCGCGCGATTCTCGGCGCCCTTCGCATTCAACCTGTGCTGTGTCGCAACGGCGAAGAAGCCACTGCCGCCTACCGTGCTGCCGGTGGCGCCTTTGATCTGGTGTTGATGGATTGCGAAATGCCGGTGATGGATGGCATCACCGCCACCGAGAAGATTCGCGAGATCGAAGTCCGTGCCAACCTGCCACGCACACCGGTGGTAGCCCTGACCGCTCATGTCCTGCAGGAGCAGCGGGAAAAGATGCAGAAGGCCGGCATGGACCAGTTCCTGAGCAAACCGGTGCGCAAGGATGCGGTACAGAAGCTGCTGTCCGATCTTGGCCTGGAGAAGCGCCTGCAACTGGTTCGCTCCGACCTGCGCCGGGAGAAGTAACCTCACCTGCGACAGTCACTTGCCGCGCCGCCAGCCTGCCCGGATAATGCCGGCCCGATTCCCGGAGGCCCACCATGACTATTGAAGCCGGCAAGGTTGTGCAGTTTCACTACGACCTGTTTATCAACGACCAGCAGATCGAAAGCTCCCGTGAAGGCGAACCGATGGCCTATCTGCATGGTGCCGAGAACATCATCAGCGGCCTGGAGAACGCTCTGGTCGGGCATCAGGCCGGCGACCATGTCGAGGTCACGGTGGCCCCCGAGCATGGTTATGGCCTGCGCGAGGAAAATCGCATCCAGCGGATTCCGGCGAAATACCTGAAACATGCCGGCAAACTGAAGCCTGGCATGCGGGTTCAGGTCAGCACCGACCAGGGGCCGCGTCTGGTCACGGTGGTGAAGGTCGGCCTGAAGGCCGTAGACGTCGACGGCAACCACCCGCTGGCCGGGGAGACCCTGCGCTTTGTGGTCGATATCGTCGATATTCGCGACGCCAGCGCCGATGAAAAAGCCCATGGTCATGCCCATGGCGTTGGCGGACATCATCACTGAGCAAGCACACAGCAAGAAAACAAAAGGGCTGCCTGAGGCAGCCCTTTTCAGTATGGAGCGGGTGAAGGGAATCGAACCCTCGTGTGCAGCTTGGGAAGCTGCCGTTCTACCATTGAACTACACCCGCTGTGCGCCGCTATTGTGAGTCAGCGCTCAAGCGGGGTCAATCGGCGAACGTCATGACGCCGTCTG
>JBFHPX010000226.1:0-4148 GCA_041592575.1 Alcanivoracaceae bacterium | reverse complement strand
TGTGGAACGCGGCAAAAAAGGCCGGTTTGTGAGTTGAGTGTGCCCGGAGATTGCTTTGGTGCAGCTGGTGGGGCGACGGTCAGGGCTTGGGGCGGCGCTGCGCTTGTCTGCACCTGAATGGTGCCTGGCTGGCTGGCATTGCTCAGATATGGTGCAATCGGCGCGGTCTGCAAACCCGTTACATCTAATAAGAAACTGAATATCAAGAATTATATTCCGAGGCACGGTTCCTGCTAGATGTGCTCCGGATTAGTACACGCTACCGCAAATAAGGGGTTGTTATGGAGACGCTGCAAGCGGGAACTGATGTTCTCTTCATACTTCTAGGCGCCATTATGGTGCTTGCCATGCATGCCGGGTTTGCCTTTCTGGAAGTAGGCACGGTGCGCGAAAAGAATCAGGTTAATGCACTGGTCAAAATTATCTGCGATTTTGCCGTTTCGACGATCGCCTATTTCTTTATCGGGTATGCCATCGCCTACCCCGATTTCAGCGGCTTTCTGCACGGTGCAGATGCGCTCACCGAGCGCAATGGCTACGAGCTGGTGAAGTTTTTCTTCCTGCTGACCTTTGCCGCGGCGATCCCGGCGATCATCTCCGGCGGCATCGCCGAACGCGCACGCTTCTATCCGCAGCTGATCGCAACCTTCCTGCTGGTGGCGCTGATCTACCCGATCTTCGAAGGTATCGCCTGGAGCGGACGTTTCGGTGTACAGGACTGGATTGAGGCGCAGTTCGGCGCGCGTTTCCACGATTTCGCTGGTTCGGTGGTGGTGCATGCCATGGGCGGCTGGTTGGCGCTTGCGGCGGTGCTGCTGTTGGGTGCGCGGCATGGGCGCTACGGTAAGGATGGTGCGGTGTACGCGCACCCGCCGTCTAATATTCCGTTCCTGGCCCTGGGCGCCTGGGTTCTTACTGTGGGTTGGTTCGGTTTCAATGTGATGTCGGCTCAGACGGTCGATGCCATCAGTGGCCTGGTTGCGGTGAACTCCTTGATGGCCATGGTCGGTGGCATCCTCGCGGCCTTGATCGCCGGGCGTAACGACCCGGGCTTCGTGCACAACGGTCCGCTGGCGGGCCTGGTCGCGATCTGTGCCGGCTCGGATGTGATGCATCCACTGGGTGCATTGCTGACCGGTGGTGTGGCAGGTGCGCTGTTCGTGTGGATGTTCACGCTGACGCAGAATCGCTGGAAAATCGACGACGTGCTAGGCGTATGGCCCTTGCACGGTCTGTGTGGTGCCTGGGGTGGTATTGCCGCGGGCATCTTCGGCAGCCAGATGTGGGGTGGACTGGGTGGCGTGAGTTTCGGCGCGCAGGTCGTGGGCACGCTGCTGGGTGTCGGCATTGCCCTGATTGGCGGCTTCATCATCTATGGTGCCCTGAAGGCGGTGATAGGGCTGCGCCTTACCCAGGAGGAAGAGTTCCAGGGTGCGGATCTGAGCATTCATCGCATCAAGGCTACGCCTGAATACGATCGCTGACCGGCACTACGCCGGTGGCGTATTCACAGATCAAGAAAAGGGATGCGCAGGCATCCCTTTTTTTTAGGCACAGTACCTGGCTTGGGGGCCGATTGCTGCTTGTGTGGCGGTCTGACAGCTGAAATATGTAGTAACTCTCGTAATACAAATGAGAACGAGTTGCATTTATAATCGTGCTTGGGTATTCTGGCCGGGTTATTCACCATGAGCGCCAGGAGCGACCCCTATGTACACCCGCAAGTCTCTGTCCCAATTGCTTTTGCTGACATCAGCCGCATTCCCGCTGGCCGCGCTGGCCACAACCCCACCGCCGGCCAGTCTGGAGGCGATGTGGGAAATCATTCAGCAGCAGAAACAGGAAATCGAAGCGCTGAAGGCGCAGATGTCGGCCACGGACCAGAAGGTCGAGGTGACCGGTGAACGGCTGGAGCAGGTCAGCGCCGCTGCAGAGCCGGGCAAGGCAGGCAGCGACCAAACGCATATCGGCGGTTACGGTGAACTGCACTACAACAACCTGGACAACCAGAAGGCGGGTGGTGCTGACAAGAATGAAATCGACTTCCACCGCTTCGTGTTGTTCTTCGGACATGATTTCAATGAGCGGCTGCGTTTCCATTCCGAGCTGGAACTCGAACATGCGCTGGTCAAAGACACCGACAAGAACGACGGTACTGGCAGCACCTCCACCTCGCCCGGCGAAGTGGAACTTGAGCAGGCTTACATTGAATACGATTTCAACGACATGATGTCCGCCAAGGCCGGTGTGTTCCTGCTGCCGGTCGGTATCATCAATGAGACGCATGAGCCGCCGACCTTCTACGGTACCGAGCGTAACCCGGTCGAATCCAACATCATCCCGTCAACCTGGTGGGAGGGCGGCGCCATGCTGACCTCGCGCTTCGATAATGGCATCAGCACCGATTTCGCGGTCCACTCCGGGTTGAAGACATCCGCTGGCGATAGCTATGCGGTGCGTAAGGGGCGACAGAAAGTGGCCTCCGCAGCGGCGGAAGATGCCGCTTACACGGCGCGTGTGAAATGGACCGGCCATCCCGGCCTGGAACTCGCAGCGAGCTTCCAGCATCAGACCGATATCACCCAGAGCCTCGATACCACCGCGGGTTCCGCCAATATGGTCGAAACACATGTGGCCTGGAATAATGGCCCGTTCAGTGCTCGTGCGCTGTATGCCTTATGGGATCTGAACGGCGCTGGTCCGAAGGCTGTTGGTGCTGATCGTCAGGAAGGCTGGTATATCGAGCCTTCCTACAAGCTGACTGAGGCATTGGGCGTGTTCACCCGGTATAACCGCTGGGATAACAAGGCGGGTGATTCGGCTGACAGCGAATATACGCAATGGGATGTCGGCGTGAATTACTGGCTGAGCCCGGACGTGGTACTGAAAGCTGACTACCAGAACCAGTCTGCACCGGCGGGTAAGGACGAGTATGACGGTGTCAACCTGGGTGTAGGTTATCAGTTCTAAATCCCATACCACATGAAGTTCCAGTCAGCCGGGGCGCAGCAGCACCCCGGCTGCTGTTATTTACGAGAAACAGATATGCGCTTTATATTCATCATGGCCATGCTGTGGTCTGCGCCATCGGCTGCCACAGGCATATACCAGGAACCTGCGGATTTCATCGCAGAGGCATTCAACAGTGTGACTCCGGAGCCGAAAATGCTCTGGATAACGGCCGATCTGAAACCGGCGATCAACGCGATCATGGGACATGATCTGTCCGCTATGCGGGTACGTTACTGGAGTACGGAAGGTCGCAGTGCCTGGATACTCGAAGAGATCGGCAAGGACAAGCCGATAACGGTCGGGCTGGTGGTCGCCGGGGGGCGGCTGGAACGGGTCAAGGTGCTGGCCTTCCGCGAAAGCCGTGGCTGGGAAGTGCGTAATGATTTCTTTACCCGCCAGTTCATCGGCGCGGGTCTTACCGAGTCAAGGGATCTTGACCGGCATATCGATGGTATTACCGGTGCGACGCTTTCGGTCCGGGCGCTGACAAAGCTGGCGCGACTGGCGATATTCCTCGACCGACACAGTGACAGCAAGCATGTCGCGCCATAGACAGCGCAGAGGTTTCAAACCCCGCTCGCTCTATCTGTGGCACCGTTATCTGGGGCTGAGTGCGGCGATTCTGGTGGTGATCCTGGCTATCAGCGGGATCGTTCTGAATCATGCAGATGAACTGGATCTGGATGGCCGCTATGTGCGGAGTGACTTGCTGCTCGACTGGTACGGGATCGAAGCTGATACGCCGGTAAGTTTTCACGCCGTGGATCGGTGGGTCAGCCTGAGCGGCGGCAGCCTGTACATCGATGCCAACGTCACAGAGTATTCCGGGCAGGCGCTGCATGGTGTGGTTGGCGATGCGAACCTGCTGGGAGTGGCGCTGGACGATGCCCTGCTGCTGATGAATCATCAAGGTCAGCTGATCGAGAAACTGGATCAAACGAGTGGCTTGCCGCACATGCCACGTGCTGTTGGGTCAGCGTTATCGGGACGCTGGGTCGTGCGCGGAGATGACTTTATCGCGGTAGCGGATGAACAACTGGCGCAATGGCAATCCGTGACTGATGTTGCTGGAGTGCAGTGGTCCGTGGCGGAGCAGGCACCAGAACAACTGACAGAACAGGTGCGCGCATACGCCC
>JBFHPX010000225.1:0-4148 GCA_041592575.1 Alcanivoracaceae bacterium | reverse complement strand
CGGCAATGATCGCCGGGGACGGGCCCACCGGGGTCAGCGTAATCGCAGTTGGCTGTTCCGCGGTGGTGCTGTTGCCGACGGTGAAAGCCGGAGTGCCTGGAGTGACTGATCCGATCTGGTACTGGTAGTCGGTGCCACCGAGGTTGATACGAACGATGTCTCCGGCTACCAGATCGCTCTCCGAGCCGGCGGCGATGTAGATAGTGCCGGCGGTGGAAGGACGAGAGGTGATCGAGCCACCCAGGGTGACCTGTGGCGGTGCGATTGATAGCGCCGACGGGGCACTGACATCGGTGTCGTTGCTGCTGACTGTCAGATCGTACACGTCACTGCCATTACCGGTACTGGTGATCGTGTAGGTCACGTTAACCGAGTCTCCGGCATTGGCCGATTCGCTGACTGCAGTAAAGGTGGGGACCGAGCCTATGGTCAGCACCTCGACATTGACATGCGCGGTGACCTGTCCGCCGCTGAAGGTCAGGGTGGCGGCATTGTGAATGGTCGCCCCGCCACCGGTCGCTGCGATCAGCATCGGGCTCGCCACAAGCAGGGCCAGTCCGGCGAGTGCTGTCATGAATCTGTTCATAACCGTGCTCCTTGTAAGGAGGATCCGGTGGCCGGCGAGGATGCCCGACCACCGGGTTCGTCATCAGTCAATCGTGACCTGGAAGATCACATAACTGATTTCGCTGGCCAGCAGGGTGCCGCCGGTGCCGTTGCCTGCGCCGGCGGTGGTGTCGTCGCCACCTGAGCCGGCATAGACGTACAGCGTGCCATTGCCGGTTGTGTCGAGTTCGGCTGCATCACCGTCGTCCGCGGTCTCGTCGTGAGCGACAAATGCGCCGGTTCCGGTAGCGTCCAGTTGGACAGAGGTGCCGACAAAAGTGGTGAACTGCGGAACCGGATCGGAAACAACGATGTTGTTCGCGGTGCCAGCACCTGCAGTACTGTTGTCGATCACGATCAGGTACTGCATCGTGTCGCCCGGATTGCCACTGACGCCGGAGGCGTAGTAATCAACAGTGTTGACGGTGATGTCGGCAACACCAGGATTGAAAGCAGCGGTGCTGGTATTGCGAACATACTTGGTCACGGTCAGTGCCGGACGGCGCACTGTGATTACCGTGGCAGTGCTCTGGCTGGTTGCCGGATTCGGTGCAGTCTGCGACGTGGCAGTGGTGACAACACTGTGGGTGCCGGAGGTGCCAGCGGTTACCGTGCTCGTCGTCACATCAACCAGAACCGTGCTGCGCTCGCCGATGATGACGCCGTAGCCGTGAGCGGCCGTGGTCGGCGCGACCAGATTGATGGTGACGGTGTTCCCGGCTGGACCATTGCTTTCATCCACCGAGTCGACCTCAACCACTTCTGCGGCGCCGGTGGGGTCAATCACAATCAGGTCGCCGGCAACGATGCCGTTGATGTTGGCGTTGACGACACCATCGTAGGGCACCGTGATGCTGCTGGCGCCGATGCTGATGGCGGCGGCGGCGGTGGTGCCGCCCAGTGTTACCGAAGGCGTACTGAAGGACGCATCGGCATTCATGTTGGTGCGGGTATCAGCTGACGAGAAGTCATAGGTATCCGGACCGTTGGCCGTACCTGTGATGACGTAGGAAAGCTGATTCAGGGTGCTCTCTGTGCTCGGGTCGATGTTCGCCGGCGAGCTCAGCAAGGGCGCCGATGCGACCAGATTCACAGTAATGGAAACGCTGCTCTGAAGGGGAGCCTGAGCATTGTTACCAGCGTCAGTGTAGTTGACAGTTACGGTGTTGGTGATCGTCGTATTGGCGGCGGTGCTGGCGTACGCGAGTGCGGGGAGTAACACTGCCCCGGCGAGTAACGCCGATCCTCCAATTAGTGTTTTAAAGAATTTCATGGCTTTATCCTCAGTGTGTGCACTCCGGTTTTCTGGTGCGCATTCCGTCAGCTGGAGTGCAGTGACTGATGGAATGTTTCGTCAAGCCCGCCTTTGCCCGGCTTGCAGAAGTCGGTTACTGAACAATGACGGAGAAGCCGGCAGAGCTTTCGCTCCCCGGCGCAACTTCCTTAACTGCCCAGCGGATGGCGTTGTACTGCTCGGGTGTGGCGCGACGCTCCTCGACCTGACCATCGGCACCGGTTACCTGATAGGTCAGCATGCTTGGCTTCTTGAAGTTCTTGCCGCCATCGATTGAAAACTGAATGTCGCTGCCGTCTCCCCAGGCGCTGCCCTCCTGGAAGGAGGTGCCATCAGGAATCGGGTTATCGATCTGGATATTTCTGGCTGCCTCATCGCCAGTGTTGCGATAGCGAATGGTGTAGAACAGGATGTCGCCCGGCGTTGTGTCCGTCGCGCTGACTCGTCGCACAACTTGCGCTCCCTTGGCATCGGTTTCGATGACGTCCTTCTCGGCTGAAACCGTCAGGGAGATTTGCGGCGCTGCACTGACATGCCCGGTAAGCAGCAGTACTGTCGTTACTGCCACCAGACTATGAAGGAAGTTTTTGTACATGGGGTCTCTCCTGTTGGCTGAGGTGTTTGGCGGAATGGTCTCGGTGCGCATTAGCTGGCTTCTCCTCTGAGTTCGGTGGTGAGCCGGTAACCGGCACCAGGTACCGTTTCTATGACATCGCTACCTGCGCCGGCCATTTCCAGCTTCTTCCTCAGCCGATAGATCAGTACGGTTACGGTTTCTTCACTGGTGGTTTCGGTTGGCGAGGACATCGCCCGGGCCAGTTGTCTGCGGCTGCAGAGATTGCCGCCAGCGCGGGTCAGCTCCTGAAACAGATTTCTTTCGCTGCGAGTGACATTGACCAGCTCTCCCCGTGGACCGCGAATACGGTATTGGTCGGGGAGCAATGTCCAGCCGGCAAAGCCAGGCGTGTTGTTGGCAAGTGTGCCGGCGGCGACACGGCCTTCCTGGCGACGCAGGAAATTACGAATGCGCAGCTCAAGCTCGCGGGCATTGAAGGGCTTGATGATGTAGTCGTCCGCGCCCGCCTCGAGCGCCTGAAGCCGGCTCAGCTCGTCACAGCGACCTGATACCACAAACACAGGCGCTCGCTCGCTGGCGGCCAGCTCACGCAGGAGGCTGAGGCCGTCTCCGTCGGGGAGATTGAGGTCCAGCAGGACCAGGTCGAAATGCTGTCTGTGTTCGATCGCACGGAACGCGGCCAGATCCGCGGCTTCAAGCACCCGGCACTGCATCAGCTGAAGCAGATTTTTCAGTGCGGCACGGAGCGCGCCATCGTCCTCGACCAGCAGAACGGTTTTCGTTCCCAGCTGGATCATGTCGCCATCTCCATTGCTCTACTGCTCCCCGGAAAAGCAAACAGGGTGGCGAGCGCTGCCCGGCCAGTACGGCTAACCTGAAGGCCGACCACCCGCTGCCGCCTCGTCCTGAACAGCTGGACGCGACCAGGAATCAGCGGCGTGATCACCGGCGAGGTCAGCGAGCTGTAGCTGTTACTCCGCAGTGGCGTGGGTTTCAGGCGGGCAAAGGCCTGCCTCGCAGGCCAGAGCGCCAACCGCAGAGATAGCCTCTTGAGCAGGTAACTCCCGTTCATAGTCCGTCCAAACGCGGATGTCACCGGGATACACTCAAGAATCATGCCATAGTGATATCGCGCAAAACCATGCTAGCCTTTTGCGCTGAGAAAAACATCTTCTTTTAAATCAGATAATTGCGATCTGCGTGAAGAAGAGGTGAATGTCTGGCGGGGTAGCTGGTGTCGCGGATTGGCAGTCGTTGTGCGAACTGCGTCACATGTGGTTGTCCGAAACCAGAAAAGGGGCCAGGAGGCCCCTTTTCTGGTTGCTTGCCGGATGACTACGGCAGCAGGTGCTTCACCGCGTCACGCTCTTCAGCCAGTTCCTGCTCCGTGGCTTTCATGCGCTCGCGCGAGAACTCGTTGACCTCCAGACCCTGCACGATCTGCCAGTCTCCGTTCTTGCAGACGCACGGGAAGGAGTAGATCAGGCCTTTCTGGATGCCATAGGAGCCGTCGCTGTAGATGCCCATGGAAACCCAGTCGCCCTCAGCGGTGCCCAGTGCCCAGCTACGCATATGGTCAACAGCGGCGTTGGCAGCAGAGGCGGCGGAAGAGGCACCGCGGGCCTTGATGATGGCGGCGCCGCGCTGCTGCACTTCCGGGATATAGGTTTT
>JBFHPX010000224.1:0-4169 GCA_041592575.1 Alcanivoracaceae bacterium | reverse complement strand
CGGAATTGCACTCCTCGCGCTCGAGCATCAGAAATGGGCCAAACCGGTCCTCGGAGTGAAACCAGCCGGCCAGCAGGTGGTAGTCGATTGGCCAGTCGTAACGCTGCTTGGCGCGGCGCCACTGCTGAGCGACCCGAAAGTGCAGGCCTATGTGAATAAGGTCGGGCTCTGGGTCGCTCTGCAGAGTGATCGCCCGGACCTGAAATGGCGTTTCGCGGTCCTCGATGATGCCGATATCAATGCCTTCGCTGCACCCGGCGGGTACGTGTTCATTACCAAGGGGCTGTTGGCCCGGTTGCGTAATGAATCCGAGCTGGCTGGCGTGCTGGCCCACGAGATTGGCCACGTGGTTGCCACCCATCACCTGACCGCGATCCGCAAGGAAGCGCGGGTGAAGCTGGCCGGTATGGCGATTCAGGCTGCCTTGGACAAAAACGCGGAAGATACAGAGAAGCTTAAGGCTCTTGGGCGTGGGGCCAAGCTGATCTACAGTCGCGGCCTTGATCGCGAGGACGAGCACGACGCCGACAGAATTGGCGTGGTGCTGGCCGCACGCGCGGGCTACGACCCCTATGGTCTGGTGACGGTGCTGCAGACTCTCGAGCGTATGAACCCGACCGCCGGAGAGTTGGGTCTGTTGCTCAAGACCCATCCGAAGCCCGGTGATCGAATTGTTTATCTCGACAAGATCATGAAGGGGCAGCTGGACAGCATTACTGACGGCAAGCTCGGCGAAACCAGATTTCGCCGTGAGCTGGCCCATCTGGCGCGCTGAGCCGAATCACTCCGACAGTGCTATACTCTGCCCATCGACCGGTGGGCAGCCCCGCCATCCTCTGATTGCCTGAGGCCCCGCGCTGGCGGGGAACGAACATGACAGCCGAAGCCATTGAACTGGTGCGAGAGCACCTTGATCGTGTGACTCCACCCGAGTCGCTTGATGAGTCTCGTCGTCTGCATTTGCGTCAGCGTATTGCCGAGCTCCTGCAGGCCCGTGATGCAGTACTGGTGGCCCATTACTACACCGACCCGGAAATTCAGTCGCTCGCTGAGGAAACCGGTGGCTGTGTCTCGGATTCGCTGGAGATGGCGCGTTTTGGCAAGGAACACTCTGCGACAACACTGGTTGTCGCTGGCGTACGCTTTATGGGCGAGACAGCGAAAATACTGAGCCCGGAAAAGCGAGTTCTGATGCCGACGCTGGAAGCCACGTGCTCACTCGATATTGGCTGTCCGGTGGAACAGTTTTCTGCTTTCTGTGATCAGCACCCGGATCGCACCGTGGTGGTTTATGCAAATACCTCTGCCGCGGTCAAGGCCAGGGCTGACTGGGTTGTCACTTCCAGCATTGCGGTGGATTTGATCGACTATCTCGACAAGCGCGGCGAGAAAATACTCTGGGCGCCGGACCAGCATCTGGGTCGATACGTGCAGCAAAAGACCGGGGCCGATGTGTTGTGCTGGGAGGGCGCATGCATCGTTCATGAGGAGTTCAAGGCGCGTGGTGTGATCGATCTGAAAAAGGCACATCCGGAGGCGGCGGTGTTGGTGCATCCGGAGTCGCCCGAGGCGGTGGTGGCTATCGCCGACGTGGTGGGCTCCACGTCACAGTTGATCCGGGCAGCGGCGGAGCTGCCCAACCCGACCATGATCGTCGCCACTGACCGCGGTATCTTCTACAAGATGCAGCAGATGGCCAAAGGCAAGACCCTTATTGAAGCGCCGACAGCAGGCAGTGGTGCGACCTGTCGTAGCTGCGCGCATTGTCCCTGGATGGCGATGAACAGCCTTGAAAATCTTCATCATGTTCTTGAAGACGAACAGGGTGCCGGACAGCAAATTTTCGTTGATCCGTCTATCGCTGCCCGGGCGATGGTTCCGCTCGACAGAATGCTGGCATTCGGTCGTGACAGGCCACGCTGACAACGTCAGAACTTTTCCTTCGACTCGGCATCCATTTCTCTCAATCGTGCCTTGATGCGACTGTGCAGCGGGAAGTTGTCCTTGCTCTTTTCCAGCGCATATCCGAGCTGTTCAATACCGCGCTCGTCGGCGCCGCTCAGGAACAGGGCTTCACCGCGGGCCAGGTGAGCCAGAGCCAGCTCGCCACTGTGTCCCCAGGCATCCGCTGCCAACCGCCATAACGTTACATCACTGCTGCGCTTGCGCAGCAACGGCTGCAACAATGTGGCAGCTTCAGCCGCCGCGCCTTCGCGGATCAGGCTGCCGGCCAGCAGCGCGGAAATCGCGTAGTTGCCCGGCATCAGTGCAGATAGTTCGCGCAATTGAACGATCGCTTCAGCATGGCGCTGCTGAGCCTGGAGCAGCTCCGCCTGAGCGATACGGAACCAGAGCTGATCCGGAAAGCGCTGGCGCAAATGTGCCAGAGTGGTGGCCGCTGTGTCGTAGTCCCGAGCACGCAATGCGCTGATGGCAAGACCGTATCCCGCCGCCTGCTGCTGGATGCTGACCCCGGCCCGATACTGGGTACGGAAATGTTTGACTGCCAGCGCCGGATCACCGAAGAAGCCGGCCAGTAACCGTGCCCGAATGAGCTGGAAGGTATCTGATTCCAGTGATCTGACCACCGGCAGGGTATTGGCCCGGGCGCGGGAGTCGGCGATTCGCTCCTCGGTGATCGGGTGAGTGGAGAGAAACTCAAGTGGTTGGCCGGCGAACTGTCGACTGCGTTGCAGGCGTTCGAAAAAGCGTGGCATCGACTGGGGGTCCATGCCGGCGTTAACCAGGGTCTGCATGCCTACCCGGTCAGCTTCTCGTTCGTGATGTCGGGAGTAGGCGAGTTGTTGCTGAATGGCTGCGGCCTGACTGGCCATAAGTCCGGCAACGCCAGCATCGGTATTGCCTCCTATCATGACTGCGAGACTGGTCAGCATGGCTGCCAACATGGCCTTGTTCATGCGTTGGCTGTCGGCGTAACGGCGAACAAAGTGACGCTGACTGACATGGGCGATTTCGTGGGCAATCACGGCGCCGACTTCATCCTCCTGCTCGGCATTGATAATCAGGCCGGCGTTCAGGCCAATTACCCCTCCGGGCACAGCAAAGGCATTGATGTCACGGCTATTGATGACGACGATGGCCAGATCCGGTTCTTTCAGGTCGCTGTGTGAGGCGAGTCGATAGACCAGATGCTCGACATATTCCTGAACCAGCGGATCATTCAAGAGCGGCACCTGGGCATGCAACTGGCGCAGCCAGGCACGGCCCATACGAAATTCCTGATCAGGGCTGATCAGGCCACCAGCCGGATCGCCGAGTTCCGGCAGGGGGGCGGGCTCGTCACTCCAGCCGGATAGCGGCAGCAGCAACATCAGCCCCAGCAGCAGACGCAATAATGCCAATCGATTCACCTTTAAACATATGGGCAGCTCAGGCTCGAGAATCCCGCTACTCCGATTCCTGCGTTCGGCGAGCTCTGTCAGTATAATCACCGCTGACTCTGATAAG
Source organism: Alcanivoracaceae bacterium (assembly GCA_041592575.1). Classification (GTDB taxonomy): domain Bacteria; phylum Pseudomonadota; class Gammaproteobacteria; order Pseudomonadales; family Alcanivoracaceae; genus PGZG01. The sequence continues at coordinate 701 of JBFHPX010000224.1, read as the reverse complement.
GTATGCCGATGCCCGCTGACAGCACTGTTAATACCGTTGCTCCTGACCTTGTGCTCGACGTCACAGGCCTGAACTGTCCAATGCCGCTGCTGAAAACCCGGCAACAGCTGCGCGGGCTGGCGCCGGGCACTTTATTACTGGTCCGGGCCTCTGATCCGGGCGCCAGACGGGATATTCCTGCCTGGCTCAGACAGACCCGGCACTCACTGGTTCAATCGGAGGACCATGAAGGTGTGCTGTACTTTCTTATTCGCGCCGGGGAGGCTGGTTGATGCTTGATGTGCTTCGTGTCTGGTTCCGGCGCTATTTCTCTGATGAGCAGGCGGTATACCTGTTCGTGGTGCTGGCCACGGGCCTGCTTGCGATCTTGCTGGTTGGCAGCATGCTGGCGCCGGTGCTGGCGGCTCTGGTGGTGGCCTATCTTTTGCAGGGCATGATCAATGCTCTGCAGCGACAGGGTGTGGGTGAGCGGTGGGCACTCTACGGCATCTACACCCTGTTTGTGTCGCTGCTGTTGCTGTCGCTGGTGGTGGTGTTACCGATGATCTGGAAGCAGACGCTGGCATTAGTGCAGGTGCAGCTGCCGAAGTTGCTGGCCGCCAGTGAGGCCTGGATGCGCCAGTTGCCGTCACGCTATCCGGATACCATCAGTGATGTTCAGGTGGTGCAGCTGATTGATGGTATGAGAGCGGAGCTGGCGG
>JBFHPX010000223.1:0-4179 GCA_041592575.1 Alcanivoracaceae bacterium | reverse complement strand
TGCCATTTCCACGAATACGAAGCGCCTCATGCCATACGCCGCCACAATGCATGGCTAGCGTGTCACCCGGCTGAAGCTGCGTAGCGCCGACGCGACGCAGGCTGCGCCAGGGGCCGTCCGATTCCGTGGCCTTCGCCAACTGGCCGGACCAAGCATCGTTACCCGCTTGTGCATCGACAAAATAGGTCGTGGCACCTTGCGCAGGAAGCCAGATGCCTGTGGCAACGCCGGTGAGAAGAAGGGAAAACACCTTCTGCCTTCCAGTAATAGAGAGACACTCAAGAATCCGCATAGGGCGTAAATTCTAGCTGGCCAAGCTTGTCCATCAATTTCCGACGCACACGGTAGCCCAGTTCGCCGATTCGATAGGCGGACGGCGTCGCGTACTGCAGCCGCACGCGCGCGCGCTCGGCACGGGTAAAGGCGAGGTTAGTGGCGCTCAGCCCACCTGCGTCGTAATTGACGATCGCACACGGCAGGTACCGCACCTGCGCCCCCCCGCGGAATACCCGCAGCAGCCAGTCATAATCGGCATTGATGCGGTATTCCAGCTTGAACCGGCCAAAGCGATCGAACACGCGCTTGCGCGCGAACACCACCTGATGGCACAGATCGCCGTAGAGCAGGTTACGTGCGCACACCCGCTTAAACCTACGCAGAAACGTGCCCTTGACAGACCTATAGACCGCATCACCATACACCAGATCCACCTCGGGCTCGGCCATGAAGACCGAAAGCACGGCTTCGATCACCCCCGCATCCAAGAAGCTGTCGTCGGCATTCAGGAAATGGATGATTTCGCCACGCGCCAGGCCGATGGCCTTGTTCATGGCATCGTAGATGCCGCCATCCGGCTCGGACACCACCGTGCCTGTGATATCGGCATAGCGCGCCACGATGTCCTGGGTGCCATCCTTGGAGCCGCCATCCACCACCACGCTTTCCAGCGGGCGCCAGGTCTGGGCACGCACGGAATCCAGCGTCGATGCAATGGTGCCGGCGGCGTTGTAGCAGACGGTGATGATGCTCACCAGTGGCGCCTCAGGTACTGTAGTCATTGCCGATACACCGCTTCGATTTGTCTTGCAATTTCCTGCACGTCTCCGATGCGACTCGGTATCACTGGCAACGACAGGTTTTCGAGTTGCGGTTCAGCCACCGCAGCGGCCAAGCTTTCCATATCGTCGAACACACGCAACTGGCCGGGATATAACTCGTAGGCTTTCAGTTCCGGCGTAGCTCCACGCCGTAAAGCTAATACTGGTCGACCAAGCGACAGCGCCTCAAGCGTCGTCCCACCAAATGCCTCCTCCCAAACAGAGGGCACAACAACCACACGTGCCCGTTCAGTCTGACGAATCACATCTGCATAAGTGTTCCAGCCCAAAAACATGACCGAGTGATTGTTAAATCGTGCCTGCAGCGTTGCTAATTCCGGGCCGTCGCCCGCGACGGTAACGTGTTGGCCAGTCGTATCTTTCTTGGCGAACGCCTCAAGGAAAGCACCAACTCCTTTGGTATGGTCAATCCTTGCAGCGATGAATATGTCTGGAGAGCCATCCATTGGTGGTCGATCAGCCAGCGCCTTTTCCAAAGTACCTACATCAATGAAATGATGGATTACGTGAACTCTGTTCCCACTGATATCTGCTAACGTCCGTTCAGCATTCTTGCGCAGGAACTGCGACACGAAGATCACCTTGTGACGCTGGAAGGCCTGCTTTACCGCCCCACGCCAGCGCCTGACGCTGGCCACCGATATGGCGCGCTGCACAATGTTGGGACTGGCGGTTGCACAAGCAGCGCACACGCGCGGGTCGGTCTCGCGGCACACGTCGCCGTTCCGGAAACGGGTATGGGTCAGACAGTCGCTGCCCTGGTCGTGGCGCGTCTGAACGAAATTGACGTGCTGCGGAAGATAGTTGGCCAAGATGGGCAGGTGGCCGTGATAGTGGACGACGTCGTAGCGGTCGGCCACCTTGAGGATGGCCCGAGCGAAGCGACGGGCGAGGAAGGCGCGCCGGTAGTAGTTGAAGAAGCCAAGCTGTTTTTCCTTCCAGTGCGCATGCTTGACGTTGAGCGCCGGGTAGAAGCGCCCCCGGAAGGCCACATCACCGGCCCGTTCCTCGTAAGGCCACAGATTGTTGCCGAACAGATCGACCTGGTGTCCCGCCGCGATCAGGGCGTTACCCAGCGCGACGGCATGCTTGCCCAGGCCGCCCAGCTTGGGATGGGGAATATCCTCGGACACCAGGAGAATTCGCAATCCGTTCATGCCGCCCGCCTTGCCATGAAGCGATCGATCAATGCGCTTTTGTCTTCCTGCCTCAGCACGAAGCGGTAGCCCAGGATGCCCATGCTACCGAGCAGGAACACGGCCACGCTTCCGGCCATTAGTATGTCAGGTTCAAACAGGCTCGCCAGCCACCAGCCAACAAGCGCTGGAACCAATACGCAGGCCAGCGCCGGCGCGATGCCTTGGCCCAGATAGGTCATGAGGGGAACCGGAACCGTCCGCCCGTGAACATAGGCCAAGAAAAGGATGCCCAGCACGGCGGACACCAGCAACTGGCTGATGGCAGCGCCCAGGATGCCCAGGATGCCCACCAGCAGCCAGGCGCTCGCGGCGCCGACAGCGGCGCGCACCACGGCAAACAGCCCTGTCAGTTTGGGATGACCCAGGCCGTCGTTGATCAGCGTTGGCAGATTGGTCAGCGAATCGAGAAAAGCCGCCCCGGCCAGCAATGCAAGGATGGCGCCACTGCGATCGGCGAAATTCTCGCCCATCCAGAGCTTGAGCAGCATGTAGGCAAGCACGATCAAGAGCGCCGCGATCACGCCATTGAGGAATACGGTGTAGCGAACGGCCACAAGATAAAGCCTGCGCAGGCGGTCCATCTCGTCCCTGGCGGCCAGCGCGCTGGAAGCAGGGAACATCACGGCACCCAGGCGGTAGGTCATGTTGAAGACACGGCTCACCAGGGTGAAAGGCACCACGTAGAGGGTCAGTGCCTGCATGCCTACCAGGGCGCCGATGATCAGCTTGTCGGCCTGGAGATAGGTCACTGCGGCAATGTTCTTGAGGTAGGCGAAGCCGCTGAAGCTGAGCACGCGGTGCAGGATTTCCTTGCCTGGCAGAGTCCAGCGGTATTCTGGGAGCAACCGGCGATTGTGGTGCGCCAGCAGGGTCACGTTGACGATGCTGGCAAGCAGCCGGACGACCACTACCCCGACCAGACCACCGCCCACGAGGACTACGCCGACCGTGAGCAGGGGCACCAGTACGCCGAAGCTCGCCTCGTACCCTGCGGAGATGTCGTAGCGCCCCAGACTCTGCGGAATGCTCTGCAGGTATAACTGCAGTTGGCCGAACAGGAAACCCGCGCCACCGATGCGCAAGGCCAGGGTGGCGCTGTCGTGCAACGCAGGCGGCACCTGGAAGACCTCGCTCACCAGCCAAGGGGCTGCGAAGACGATGCCCACTCCACCGACCAGACCGAGGAACAGGTAGATCAATAGCCCCAGCGAGACAACTTCGGCTATTTTTGTTTTTTCGCCCTTGGCGTGGAACTCAGCCAGATATTTGACCGAACCTGCCGTGATGTTGACGTCGATTATGGCAAAGTAACCGACGATCGCGACGATCAGAGCCAGCACGCCGTATTCGGCGTCGCCGAGTTGGGCCACGATGACCGGCAGGGTGAACAGCGTGACCAGCGCCGGCAGCGCCGCGCCGCCAAAATTGGCCAGCGAGTTGCGGACGACTTGTGCTCGCATGGCCTAGCGAACCCCCTTCTGCGCCGTGAGAGCGCACCGCGCCAGATAGGGCAGTACCAGTGCCAGGCCCATGACCTGCATCGTGCGGTACTCGATGATGGGTGTACCAAACAGCAGCGTGGGCAGGAACATCACCAGGCCAATGATGCCGGCGCCGGCCAGAGCGCGCATTTCCGCGGAGTGCAATTGTGATTGCGCCTTGAGCGAGGCGAAGGACGAAGCGAGCAATGCGCCGGCAAACAGCAAAAGCCCGACGAGGCCGGTTTTAAGCCAGACATGCAGGAAGCCACTGTGCATGTAGAAAAAGCGCCCGCCATGGAATGCAACTTCGGCACGCGACGAGGACGCGTATTCCGCCCAGGTACCCGCACCCAGTATCGGATGTCGGAAAATGGTCTCCAG
>JBFHPX010000222.1:0-4192 GCA_041592575.1 Alcanivoracaceae bacterium | reverse complement strand
AGGCGGAGATACGAGGCAACCTACAAGAAATGCAACAACAGCTGGAGTCTCTTGGCAGGTAATTGCCTAACAATGCCTTCCAGCGGACTGGAGTTGCTCCCCTTAAGTAGACACTTTCTCTCGCCAGAAACGGGAGAGTGGAAGTGGCGAAGAAAGAGAAACACGAGCAATATGACGTAGATTTCAAATGCAATGCAGTACGCCTGTCTAATCATCCGAATATCCGGACGAAGGACGTGGCGGAGGTGTTGAAAATACACCCATTCATGTTATCCCGCTGGAAGAAGGAGTTTCGTGAGGGCTCATTCGTGGATAAAAGCAACGAGAACTCGGCTGCGGCCCGACTGGAGAAGGCGAACCAACGCATCAAGCAGTTGGAGAAGCAGCTGGCGCGGGTTCAGGTGGAGAATGACCTGCTAAAAAAAGCGCGACGGTTCCTTTCGGAAGGGAAAGCGAGGCCTATGCCTACATCGAAAGGAACCGGAAAAGGCTCCCGATAAAAGCCCTGTGTGAATTGTGTCAGGTATCGCGTAGCGGGTATTACGCCTGGCGCGATCGACAGCCCAGCGAACGTGCGCGATCCAACGAGGTGCTATTGGGGAGGATCACGGAGATCCACCTACAATCGCGTGGCACATACGGCAGTCCCCGTGTGCATGCAGAACTTCAGGCTCAGGGTGAGCGGTGTGGGCGTCGCCGGGTGGCGAGATTGATGCGATTCTCGGGGCTGGTTGGCCGCTGTCATCGGGTGTGGCGGGTGAATCCTGCACGCCGGGAGTTGTATCAGGAAATACCGAATCGGCTGCTGGTGGAGCCGCCGCCGGAGAAGCTCGATCAACTGTGGGTTCGACGTCACCCCATCTTCAGTAGCACTAGCATTTAGTACGAGAACGGGTCGGAGACAGTAGTGGCTGAATAGCGAATTCATTCTTGCGCATGGACTGCTTCTGGCCGGCTTCGGTAGTTGAGAAACCCTAAAATAGTCTTTCGTCTTTTGGTAACTATTCGGGTGGTAGCGGTAGTTTGCATAGCCCGACATGAGTAAGGAATGCCCGTATAAATCGAGTAAACGGTCTGCGCGCTTATCATTCTACGACCTCACCCATCAACCCGCTGGCCGTGGCAGTACGCCACCAGTTTGAAATATTGTGACCGCAAAGTCATGCACTTCCTTGCCGTGCGCGGCCTTGAAGTGCACATACTCGCCCGTCAGCTCGCACAGCCAGTTTTCCTGAAAGACCGGATGGGCTTTGCTGGTGAATGCCGCGGGTGACATCAGCGCAACATTGATCCCCTGCTCAGGATCGCGTGCCGATGTGAATTCGAATGCGTCGATGCCGGCCTTTCGCAGCTCTGTCCCCAGCGCCTGCGTTTGCCCGTAGTCGGCAGGATCCGTCAGTGCCGTCTTGTGTTGGATAAAGGGCTCATGCTGGAGTTGCAGGCCGCGCCCGTTGCGGTACTGCGCGCCGAACAGCGTGTGTTGGGTATCGAGCTTGCCGGCTGGCGGTGTTGCCATGTCATACCAGAAGACGAATCGATAATAGGCGGCCTCGGCCAGTACCGTGCGGGTTTCCAGGGAGCCATAGAAGAGGCTGGGTTCAGTGCGCCGGCCAAAGCGTGAGCCGTGTTTCAGTGGCGGGTAGCGAAAGGGCGCAGCCAGCAGGTAGTGGAGTTTCTCCGTACCGGGACGCAGCGCCGGCTTGGTTGCCTCGAGCATCTCCTCGAGTTGCGCCTGGCGGGTCAGTGAGGAGACCAGCCGGCTGGTGGCTACCTGTTCCTGACTTTCCACCAGGCGGCGCAGCGTCCCGGCCAGCCGTAGCGGCGGCGTGTTCGCCAGCAGCGCGGACCAGTCAACCACTCAGAGTTTGCCCCGGATGGCATCCAAGTACTGGACGACTTCGACCAGCCCGGCGATGCGCTTGACCTGTTCGGCCGGTATGCCGCCGGTGCCGTGGTTCGGGGTATGCATCCAGTGGCGCATCTGGGCTGGGTCACCACCGACCAGGACGAACAGCGCGCGGTAGCAGCGCACGAACAGCAGTGCCAGTTCGCCGGATTTGCTGGCGGGATCGATGCGGCCGCGGCTGATCGCGCTGCGATCCTTGCCGATGATCTCGCCCAGTTCTGATTGATTCAGGCCGAGCTGCTGGCCGGCGTTGCTCAGCGCCTCGGCGAGGATGCCGGCCTGGTCGGTGTCGCGTGATATCGCATGGCTCATGGGCGCACCTCTGGTCTGTGTCTATAGCACATATATAGCACATATTGTGCAATATGCACGAATAAGAATCACCAGGCAGGTGCCTATGCTGTGCGGGATACGAAGCCTATGCCACGCCTTGTCGCGTAGTATCTGACTGATATTTAATCAGAATACTCTGAATTGGAAGCGAGGCATGCCTCCCCGAGTGCTGCGCGCACGCATCCCCCCGTGAGCTGCCGCGACCGGTCAATTTTGGTTTTCCGTAGCCGATAAGGTCTGAAATCGGGATGAAACCCAGGATTACCCACACTAACAAACTCATCACCCAGGCAGCGGATGCGAATCAAGAACCCCGACCCCAAGGACAAAGCCCTCGCGCAACTGGACGCGCTGATCAGCCAGGCTGAGGGACGCACCGCAAAATCCCTGGAAGGCGAGAAGCTGAAACTCTTGGCTGGCATCAAGGCCGAGAACGAAGCACGCTACCTGATCGATTTCGATCTGGCGCAATCCCAGAACTGGGCAGTTATTCACGATCTCCGACTGGAACACGCCGGACGTGTCGCGCAGATCGATCACCTGCTCATTAACCGCATGATGGGGTTCTGCGTACTCGAAACCAAACACTTCAACAGCGGCCTGAAGATCGAGGACAATGGTGAATTCCTGCGTTGGAACAACTACCGGAAGAGCTACGACGGCATGCCCTCGCCGATTGCGCAAAACGAGCGCCATATCGCCGTGCTGAGAGATGTGCTGAATGACATCGATCTTCCGACCCGTGCCGGCCTGCGACTGAGTCCAACCTTTCATTCCTATATTCTGGTGTCCGCGAGCGCCCGCATCATCCGACCAAAGACGCCTGTTGCGCAGAACGTCATTAAGACCGAAGACCTGATCAAGACGTTGCTGGCGCAGGAACCCGAAGGTGTATTCGCCACCTTCAAGGCGGTGGCGAATATCATCTCCAGCGAGACACTGCACAACCTGGCCAGCGCACTGGTTGCCCTGCATAAACCCATCGAGATCGATTACCGGGCCAAGTTCGGCATAGCCGATGATGCAGCCACCGTGGCACCAGAAGCATCACCCAGGACTGATACAGCGACTACAGCAACACCGATAACAACTGCTGTGTCAGGCGCGCCCATAACAGGTAGCGCACTCGAATGCCGCCACTGCGGATCACCCGCGTTGAACGTTCAGTACGGTAAATTCGGCTACTACCTGAAATGCGCGAAATGCGCCGGCAACACGCCGATCAAGATCACCTGCGGGCAAGCCGGTCACAAGGAAGTGATACGCAAGGAAGGCAGCAATTTCTACCGCGAATGCAAGGCGTGCGGGACGAGCAGCTTGTACCACAGTAACCGTGAATAGTGTTGTATGTCTGGTCAATCGCAATTACGCCATTGTCATCCTCATGGGCGGGGATGACAGTGACAATGCTATACATCCGTGGATATATCTCGAATCTCGACCACCTTAATCCAGACGGAAGTCCGGGACCAACGCGTTCCGCATAGCCCGGCGGTCGCGACCATCCGGACGCCATCGACTATCACGGTGCGATCATCCAGCGTATGCACGCCGGTATCATCGGCAAGCGCCAGCCAGCGTTCACGCTGCTCGTCTAGACCTGCTCCTGCTACTCGTGATTACCCGGCACGCAGTGAATCGGCTAGCCCGCCGCTGGTGTCCAGGGTCACGCGGAATTCGCGTCGTTTCAGTCGCACGCGCAAGTGATGCGGGACGACGATGCGCGCGTAGAAAATGCCGGACGGGGCTTTTTGCAGATACGTCGATTTCATGGGTGTACCAACTTATGTACTAGTTTATGTACCAGTTGGCGGATGACGGCGGGCACTGAAAATAAAAAACCCGCTTATTCAGCGGGTTACATTGGGATTGGTGGAGCGGAGGAGGATCGAACTCCCGACCTCTGCATTGCGAACGCAGCGCTCTCCCAGCTGAGCTACCGCCCCATGTTCT
>JBFHPX010000221.1:0-4232 GCA_041592575.1 Alcanivoracaceae bacterium | reverse complement strand
CCGGGACCTTCGGAGCCAGGGATGGCGGAGAAGAGCTACAGGGACGTACTCGTGCGTGTCCCGGGAAGGGCAAACAGCTGCGAGGGTCGGGACGCTCACCGCCGCACATCTTCCGCATTGGCTGAAAATAAAAAAGGCGTCCAATGGACGCCTTTTCAGATTGGTGCCGAAGGCCGGACTCGAACCGGCACGGGCTATGCCCACTACCCCCTCAAGATAGCGTGTCTACCAATTTCACCACTTCGGCTGCGTGCTTACTCAACCACCGGCACGTCAGAGGCCGGCGATTCTACATCAACCTGCGGAACATCCGCAGCGCTTTCTTCAATCACCGGCACGCCGGCATCCAGCTCCGGCACTTCCTGCTGGATTTTCTCCAGAGCCGGCAAAAGATCGGCATCAGACTCGACCAGCTGACGCGCCTGCCAGGCCAACGCCAGACTGGTCAGCATGAACACTGCCGCAAGAATGGCAGTAGAGCGGGTCAGAAAATTGGCTGCGCCGGCACTGCCGAAGAAGCTGTTCGAAGCGCCGCCGCCAAAAGAGGCCCCGGCGTCTGCGCCTTTGCCATGCTGAATCAGCACCAGACCGATCAGGCCGAGAGCTGCCAACACATGCACTACATGAAGAAGGATATCCATGATTGTCCGTATGATTACGCGGTTGCCGCCTGACAAATGGCGAGAAATGTCGCTGCGTCCAGAGACGCCCCCCCTACCAGGCCGCCATCAATGTCGGCACCGGCAAAAAGAGAGGCGGCATTATCCGCCTTTACGCTGCCGCCGTAAAGCAACCTCAGGGATTGCGCCAACGGCTCGCCGAAAGACGATGCCAGCCGGCTGCGAATATGAGCATGCACCGCCTGAGCCTGCTCCGGCGAGGCTGTCCTGCCGGTGCCAATAGCCCAGACCGGTTCATAGGCGATCACCGTATTGGCCATCTGTTCGGCCGTGGCGCGACCAAACACCGCGTTCAGCTGCGCATTGATCACATCTTCGGTGCTGCCGGCCTCGCGCTCGGCCAGCGTTTCGCCGACACAGAGCACCGGCCGCAACCCGGCTTCCAGGGCGCGAAAGAACTTGTCCGCTACCCGGGCGCTGGACTCAGCAAACAAGGTACGCCGCTCGGAATGGCCGACCAGAACATAGAGGCAGGTCATGTCGGCCAGCATCTCAGCGGACACTTCACCGGTGAAGGCGCCGTCCTCGTGCTCGTCGAGGTTCTGCGCCCCCAGAACCACCGGAGTGTGGCGCAGAACCCCGGCCACCGCATCCAGGTAGACCAGCGGCGGGCACAGCAGCACTTCGACCCCGTCCGGCACCCCGGCGGCGATCTCTGCGGCCAGCGAAGCGGCCATGCTGCGGCGCCCGTTCATTTTCCAGTTGCCGGCTACCAGCGGGGTCCGGGACATCTCTATCTCCCTGTTTTCAAAGGGGTCGAAGCATAGCCGTGCAGCACACGGGGAACAACCTCAGGCAATCACCTCGGCGACCACATCAGCCAGAGACTGACAGATATTCTCCACCTGATCTGGATCCTCACCCTCCACCATCACCCGCACCAACGGCTCGGTTCCGGACGGCCGCAACAGCACCCGGCCACGCCCGGCCAGCTGCTGCTCTGCCTCAGCGACCGCTTTCCTCACCCACTCGTTCTGCATGAAGCCGGTGCGGTTAGGACCACGGACATTGATCATCTTCTGCGGCACAGGCTTCAAAGCCGCCAGCGCCTCGCGAAGACTGATGTTCTGGTGGGTCAGGGCCGCCAGCACCTGCAGCGCCGAAACGATGCCGTCGCCGGTGCTGGTGCGATCCAGGCAGACAATGTGCCCGGAGGACTCGCCGCCCAGCAGCCAGCCATGCCGATCCAGCGCTTCCATCACATAGCGGTCGCCCACGCCGGCACGATGAAATGGAATGCCGGCATCGGCAAAGGCCAGCTCCAGACCGAAATTGGTCATCAGCGTACCAACCACGCCACCGCCGAGCTGACCGCGACGATGGCGATCCATGGCCAGGATATACAGCAGCTGATCGCCGTCGACGACGTTACCTTGATCATCCACCATCATCACCCGGTCGGCGTCGCCATCGAAGGCAATGCCAAGATCGGCGCGCACCTCCACCACCTTATGCCGCAACGCCTCCGGATGGGTGCTGCCACATTCAAGATTGATATTGACGCCGTCCGGTTCGCGACCGATGGCAATCACCTCGGCACCAAGCTCTTCGAAAACATCCGGAGCGATGTGGTAACAGGCACCGTGAGCACAGTCGACAACGATCCGAAGACCGCTAAGGCTGAACGGATGCGGGACGGTACTTTTACAGAATTCGATGTAGCGGCCGCGCGCATCATTGATCCGCTTTACCTTGCCAAGCAGATCGGCTGTCACCATCTGCATCGGTTGATCCAGCACCCTTTCGATTTCGAGCTCGACTTCGTCCGCCAGCTTGCGACCGTCCGGGCCAAAAAACTTGATGCCATTATCAGTGTAGGGATTGTGTGACGCTGAAATCACAACGCCGGCCTGAGCGCGAAAAGTGCGAGTCAGGTAGGCAATCGCAGGTGTCGGCATCGGTCCGAGCAAACGCACATCAACGCCAGCCGCCGAGATCCCCGCCTCCAGCACCGACTCAAAGATATAGCCGGAACTACGGGTGTCCTTGCCAATCAGAATCTTGTTTTCCAGCCCCTCAACACCACGCACCATCATCACCCGACCGACCGCCCAGCCCAGACGCAGGACGAAATCCGGTGTAATGGGCGGCTGCCCGACGGTGCCACGAATACCGTCTGTGCCGAAATACTTTCTGCTCATTCCTGCCGCTCCCCAATTTTGTTCAGCGCCTGCAGCAGTCGCAGTGCATCGAAGGTTTCCGCCACATCATGGACGCGCAGAATACGAGCCCCGCGCTGCGCCGCCAATAATGCCAAAGTCACACTACCAATCAGGCGATCTTCAACCGGGCGACCCAGCAACCGGCCGATCATGGATTTTCGTGACAGCCCGGCGAGAACCGGGCCGTCTTCAGCGAACTGCGGCAACGCAGCAAGCAGTGCCATATTCTGGGCGTCGTTTTTGCCAAAGCCGAAGCCAGGATCAATCAACAGAAGATCGCGCTGAATGCCAGCACTGATACAGGCATCTACGCGGTTACGCAGGAACTGAAGGACCTCCGCCACCACATCCTGATACGCCGGCGCTTGCTGCATGGTGCCGGGCTCTCCCTGCATATGCATCAAACAAACTGCCAGGCCTGTGGCCGCCGCTGCCTGCAATGCACCCGGGCGCTGTAACGCCCGGACATCGTTAATCAGACCAGCGCCGGCGGCGGCAGCCTCGCGCATCACTTCAGCAGTGGAAGTATCGACCGAGATTACCACGTCGTACTCGGCCGCGATTGCCTCGAGCACCGGCATGACACGACCCAGTTCTTCCGCGACAGATACCGCAGTGGCACCGGGACGGGTTGATTCGCCGCCGATATCGATAATCACCGCTCCTGCAGCAATCATGGTGCCGGCATGCCTGAGCGCGGCATCACGACCGATAAAGCGGCCACCGTCGGAAAACGAGTCAGGGGTGACATTCAGCACCCCCATAACGACAGGCGCGGACAGGTCTAGTGTCCGCGCCCCGCATTGCAGTCTGTCAGTAAACATCAGTGGGTATTGGCTGGACCACCGATCGGCTTGTCGGCATCACGGGCTTCCGCTTCCTTCTTGTCTCCGGTAGCGGAGCCACCCGAGGTGCCATCATTGCCCCAATCACGAGGCGGTCGCGGCGGTTTGCCATTCATGATGTCCTCAATCTGATCCGCATCGATGGTCTCGTACTGCATCAACGCCTGCGCCATGGTTTCGAGCTTGTCACGATTACCCTCAAGGATCTTCTTCGCCCGGCCGTAGCACATATCGATAATGGCGCGCACTTCCCGGTCAATTTCCTCGGCGGTCTGTTCGGAAACATGCTTGCGCTGGGTTACCGACTTGCCGAGGAATACCTCACCTTCGTCTTCTTCATAGGCAAGCGGACCAAGTTTCTCGGACAGCCCCCACTTCGTTACCATGGCGCGGGCCATCTTGGTGGCACGCTCGATATCGTTGGATGCCCCGGTAGTCACGCCATCGAAGCCCAGCGTCAGCTCCTCGGCAATGCGGCCGCCGAAGAGTGAGCAGATCATGCTTTCCAGAGCACGCTTGGACTGCGAGTACTTGTCCTCCTCCGG
>JBFHPX010000220.1:0-4234 GCA_041592575.1 Alcanivoracaceae bacterium | reverse complement strand
GTGTCGCCACCAGCACGATCAGCCGCGAGGCGCCGCCATACACCGCGACCTCGGCATCGCTGGCGTACATGCCGTAGATCCACAAATCGGCACGCAGCAGCAGAATATTGGTGATACTGGCGATAAACAGCGGCGCGCTGGCCAGCAGGATTTCTCCCGGCGTGATCGAGCCCTCACCCTGGAAGCGCGCGGTACGGCGCGACAGCGAGATCACTGCCAGCACCGAGCTGATGGCGAAACTGATCACGGTAACGATCAATACCGTGTGCAGATCCAAATCAGTGCCACGCCACAGCGCCACGGCCACCAGCAAGATGATGCTCAACCAGCCAGTCACCATGCCGCCGAAGATCGCCGCCATGCGCAGATCGTGCAGACCGCGATATACCTCGCCCTGCAGATGTTGAATCAGCTGCGCCACCATCCACAGAATCGTCAGCCCGACCGCACCGGCCATCAACGGCGACTCGAACACCGTCAGCGCCAGCCATTCGCCGCCGCCGAAATACAACAGCGCCGCCATGATCGCCGCGCCCAGCCAACCCAGCCGCATCACGTAACGCACCGCAGCGCGCGCCCGCCCGGGCTGGTTGCGCGCGATGGCATCGGCCACCAGTCGCACCACCGTCTGCGGCAGACCGAATTGCGCGAACACCACCGCCACCGCGGTCAGATTGGCAATCAGGAAATAAGCGCCGACCTCTTCCGGCGCCAGCAGGCGCCCGAGCAGCGCGCTGGTCACCAGCATGGTCAGCATGACCGAGATTCGATTGAGAAAGGTCCAGATACCGCCCGATACCAGTCGCTGCCGCACATTGCCATCGGGACTGTGCGGGGACGCCGGCGGAGTACTGGATGCGGACATGCTTGCCTCGATGAACTGCAAAATACGGATTGAACGCGGACGTCGTCTCGAAATTGCCCTCCCAACCCCGGAACACGACTCTGCGTGCATTGTACAGGCGCGACCGTTTCGCCGACAACGGGCATGGAATGTGGCCCGATCCTGGACACGTGTCATCCACGAGCCTGCCCACCGGCACCCTGTGCATGCCACAGCGGTTCGTACGACTGGAAAGGCAGCAATAAATCTTCCAGCCGATCAAAGTATCATTCATGGTTGAGAACGCGCTTAAGCGCAGCGCAGCTGCCCACAGCGACGGACGGCGGAGATGCACCGCCATCACGTCGACACCGCCCTGTTTCAGCAACCGGGGTTGGACTATCATCCCTGTACAGCGAAACAGCCCTCAACAGGTGGTTTTACATCTGTGAACATCAAACCCCTGGCCATCGTGTTCATGACCCATCGCTGGCGTCCGGTCGACCAGGCCCGTTACGCCCGCCTGTGCCGCGAGATCGGCGGACACGGTGATTGCTACCTGCTCATGGATGACCGCACGCCACGAACAGCTGGCGACGCATTACCGGACAACACGCATCTGTTCAATGTCGCCAGCCTGCCCGAGCGACTCGGCTACCCCTATCTCACAGCCAAAGGTGTGGTGCCCGGCTGCACGCACTACGTCGTCTATGATTTCGCGACGACGCATCCCTATCAGAAATATCTGTTTGTAGAACACGACGTCGAATACACCGGCGACTGGGCCGACATCGCGCGCGACTGCCTGGCCAGAGATGCCGATCTGATAGCGGCGCATGTGCACAACCATGCACAGCGCCCCACATGGCCCTGGTGGAATTCGCTGCGTGGACCCGACGGCAGGCAAGCGGCAGTTCAGCAGATGAGAAAGGCATTCTTCCCCTTGTCATGCATCAGCCGGCGCGCACTCAGCTTCGTGCATGCCGCGCAGCGGCTGGGCTGGACGGGCCATTTCGAAGTGCTTATACCAAGTCTGCTGACGGCCAATGGTCTGCGGGTGTGCGACTGGAACGACACGCTGCCGAGGTATCACGGCAGCGAGCAGGATCCGACTGTCAATGCCCAGACTGACAGTTCAACACTGCGCTGGCGCCCGGGCATATCACTGGCGGAATTCACCACGCGCTGGCGGGCAGCCACCGTCTATCACCCGGTCAAGGCGGACTGGGCCTGGATCGACGGACAACTGCACCGGTTCCCTGCCGGGACAGATAACACAGCGACGCAGATCAACAGCCCGGCATCTGCGTCACAGCGGCCAGAGTTCGAAGCCTAGCCAGAGGAAACTCACCGACAATACGCCGCAGGTAATGGAAGTCAGTGCGTAGAGGGACTTCAATCCTGTGGACAGGCTATGCCGGATGCCGATATAGGCGCCCGCCGCAGTGACGAAGAAGGCGAACTCGCTGACAATCAGCAGGGTCAGCACCGGTAATGCGGTGGCGCCATCAGCACCGGGCTGACTGCCGCGCATGACCAACAGCATCAGCAGCAAACCCAGACCTGCTGCGATGTAGGGGAAGTTATGGGTTTTCATCGTCTCTCTGCCATGAATGCCGGTGCAGGGTCAGATGATAGCAAATCAGGGACTGAATCCAGCACCTCGAATTCACCTGCTCCAGACTCGACCCGCCGCTTGATTGACTGCAGCGGATGAAACAGAACAGCTCTGGCACTGGCTGAAAAACCTCGACTCACATCCTGGCACAGACTGAGTGAGTCGCTGCGACTGTCCATACCCCCCTCTTGGAAGCAGGCACTTTCACCAGGACTCCGGCAGCACCCGACGGTTGTCCCAAGCAGTGATGGGCAGGGACACGTGATGCGCGGCGTGTTGTGTCAGCATAAAGACACGTTACGGGAGCTTACCGTGAACGATTGCGTTCCTCTGCCGACCGTACGCGTATATTGTCGAACATATGCGGTGGATTGTTCATGCAGTCACCCTGTATCCAGCGAACCAGCTGCAAGCGTTTGAAACTGGGCGGCAGGCGCACGGTTTGCCACGTCTTACGGCCGTCCAGAATCGCTTCATGCCTAACCACATCACCATCCATGGTCACAGCTTCGAAGCTCACGGACACAGCATCATCTCCGTTCAGCGCAGCCAGATCGATTGACATCAGCCGTATAGGATTATTGAGCTGCGAAGTCAGCGTGGTAACAGCCGAACAGCTATTGGCCAACAACGCTGTAGACCGGCCATTGTATGGCCACTGAGCCCCTACAGAATGGAAGCCAACGGGATAAGGCTCATCGGCAGCAGGCGTATAGTGCAGGGTATAACCCTGCGTGAATACCACATCACCGACGCCTTGCAGCTCATAGTCGTTTGGCAGCTCCTCAAAGTTGAGCAGGGTAGATTGTGCGTTGACGATTGCACAATACGCACACATCACCGTCGCAGCCGCGACGCGCTTTCTGCTATGACTCATTGATACCCCCATTACCCGGCAATGCAGTCGGGATGACTGCTGGCACTACCTGCTTTGTTGATATTGTGTTACGAACAGATGTAGCGGCGCCGGAAAGCAACCACTTGAGGCTGGAGTAAGATTATTTACAATGCGTTTCAAGCGAACTTTCACCAGGCTTTCATACCACCCGCCGCGAATAGCGCACGCTGGCATCGAAGCGCCCCATCGGCAGCACGCCGACCGCCTTCGGATAGACTTCCTGATTCAGGAACAGCATTTCGGCATCGACCTGATCCTCGGCCAGATCGCGGTACCAGGCCTTGAGTATGCCCTCGCCACCGGGCGACCAGCGGTAGCCGCGCGCCTTGAGCACGTCCTTCATGTCGAACGGCGCGCGCACCGCCCACAGCCGCACATCGGTACGCTGCGCACTGTCCAGCAGGCGTTTCATAACACGCTCACCGCTGCCCGGCAGACACTGACTCAACAGTTCGATACCGGCCTGGCAATCGATAGTGGCGCGATGCCCCTCGTAGTAGAAGCCGTATTTGTAACCCAGATATTCCAGCTTCACGCCTTCGAAGCCTTCCTCGTTCCAATTCACGTCGGCAATCGAACAGGCCCAGGCGATATTCTCGAAACACGGATGCAGCAGTTCGCAGAACGGCCGATCGAAACGCGCATTATGCGCAATGATCAGTGCCGCCTTGCCCACCAGGGCCTCAACCGCAGCCAGATCGATACTTTGTCCCGCCACCATCTCGTTGGTAATACCAGTGATGCGGGTGATGAAAGCCGAGATCGGCATGCCTGGATCCTGCAGCGCGTTATATGCTGGCAGAATGCGATAGATGCGCCCTGCGTCGTCGTACTCGAACGGCACCAGCGCCAGTTCGATGATCTTGTCCGAATCCGGGTCGAGACCGGTCGCCTC
>JBFHPX010000219.1:0-4239 GCA_041592575.1 Alcanivoracaceae bacterium | reverse complement strand
GCTTGATAACTTTTTTCGGAACCGGGCGATGATTCATCCGACTGCAATCGTAGATCCAAAAGCCGAGCTGGCTACGGACGTCAAGGTAGGGCCCTGGTCAGTTATCGGCCCGGGCGTGGAAATCGGCCCCGGCACCGAGGTTGCCTCTCACGTAGTCATAGAGGGGCCGACCCGGATCGGCCGCAACAACCGCATTTTCCAGTTCGCTTCCGTTGGCGCCGAGTGTCAGGACAAGAAATACCGTGGTGAGCCAACCCGGCTGGAAATTGGTGATGACAACGTTATCCGCGAACACGTCACCATTCATCGTGGCACGATCCAGGACAATAGCCTGACCCGCATCGGCGATCGCAATTTGCTGATGGTAGCGGTACATGTCGCCCACGACTGTCTGATTGGCAGCGACAATATTTTCGCCAACACCACCGGTATTGCCGGCCATGTACAGATTGGCGACGGCGTGATCCTTGGCGGCATGACCGGTGTCCATCAGTTTTGCAAGATCGGTTCCTACGCGATGTCGGCGGGCTGCAGTCTGATCGTCAAGGATATTCCGGCCTATGTGATGGTCGGGGGTAACCCGGCTGCGGCCCGCAGCATGAATTTCGAGGGTATGCGTCGTCGTGGCTGGAGTGCGGAAACCATCAGCGCTCTGCGTCAGGCATACAAGATTGTTTACCGCCAGGGCCTGACGCTTGAACAGGCGATTGCCGAGCTTGAGGCGATGCCAGTCAGTGCCGAATTGCAACGCTTCATTGATTCGCTGCGCGCGTCGGAGCGCGGCATTACCCGCTGATCATGGCGAACCTTTCGCCACTCGTCGCATTGATCGCCGGGGAACAGTCCGGTGATATTCTCGGCGCCGGCCTGATGGCGGCGCTGCGCCAGCGTTATCCTGACATCCGTTTTATCGGCGTTGGCGGCTCGCTGATGGCCGAGCAGGGCCTGCAAAGCTTTTTTCCGATGGAGCGACTGTCGGTGATGGGCATCACCGAGGTGCTGGGTCGCTTGCCAGAGCTGTTCCGGTTGCGGCGTCAACTGGTCGATTTCCTGCTTGAGCAAAAGCCTGATGTATGCATCGGCATCGATGCGCCGGATTTCAATCTGCCGATTGAGCGTCGATTGCGTACCGCAGGTATTCGCACCACGCATTATGTGTCGCCGTCGGTTTGGGCCTGGCGCAAGGGCCGGATCAAGGGTATTCGTGCCAGCGTTGACCTGATGCTGGCGCTGCTGCCGTTTGAAGCCGATTTTTATCGTGATCATGATGTGCCGGTGGAGTTTGTCGGTCATCCGCTCGCCGATCGTATTCCGATGCGCATGGATGCCGCAGCCTTGCGTGCGCAGTTGGGCCTGCCGGCAACCGGCACATTGGTCAGCGTGCTGCCCGGCAGCCGTGGCGGAGAAGTCGGCATGCTGTTGCCGACATTCCTGCAAGTGGTAGATCAGCTTGCGGCACGCCGGCCGGAGCTGCATTTTGTCGTGCCCGCGGCCAACCCGGCGCGTCGGCGGCAGATTGATGCGCTTTGCGGCGAGCAGACCAGACCGTACCTGACCATTATCGATGGTCAGAGTCGCGAAGCCATGGCGGCGTCCGATCTGGTGCTGCTGGCGTCGGGCACGGCGACACTGGAAGCGCTGTTGGTGAAGAAGCCGATGGTGATTGCCTACAAGGTTGGCTGGATCACTTACTGGATTGCCATGTCGCTGGCGGTAACCCATGTGGTCGGGTTGCCGAACCTGCTGTCCGGGGAGTCGGTGGTCCCGGAAATCATCCAGGGCGAGATGACTGCGGACAACCTGATCAAGGCGGTGGAAGGCTGGCTCGATGATCCCGCCCGCGGCGCCGCGCTGGTGTCCCGCTTCGATGCCATTCACGAACAGTTGCGCCGTAATGCCAGTGAGCGCGCAGCGGCAGCGGTTGCCGCGTTGCTGGAGCGGCCGTGAGCCATCCGTTTGCCGAGTACCCCAAGGCGGAGGCCTTTGTGCCGACCGCTTTTGTCTGGCGGCCCGGCATGTATATCGCCGGTGTCGATGAGGTGGGTCGGGGCCCGTTGATAGGCGCTGTGGTCACTGCCGCGGTGATCCTTGACCCGGCCCGGCCGGTGCCCGGTCTGGCCGACAGCAAGACCTTGTCAGAAAAGCGCCGTCAGGCGCTGGCCGGGCAGATCCGTGAGTGCGCGCTCGCCTTCAGCCTTGGCCGCGCTGAGCCTGACGAAATCGACCAGATGAACATCTTTCAGGCCACCATGCTGGCCATGCGTCGGGCGGTGGCTGGCCTTTCCGTGGCGGCGCAGGCGGTGTTGGTTGATGGCAACAAAGTCACCGACTTTGGCTGTCCGGCGCAGGCAGTGATCAAGGGCGATCAGCGCATTCCGGCCATCAGCGCCGCCTCGATCCTCGCCAAGGTGAGCCGGGATGAGGAGATGGTGCAGTTGCATCAGCGTTATCCGGACTACGGCTTTGACCGCCATAAAGGCTATCCTACCGCCGAGCATCTTGCTGCCCTTGAGCGTCTGGGCGCCTTGCCGGAGCATCGTCGTTCGTTCGGCCCGGTGGCGCGCTGTCTGGGCCTGGCCTGACATTATTTCTATACCGGAGTCGGCATGAGCCAACCTGAGTTCGTCCATCTGCGTCTGCACACCGACTATTCGTTGGTGGACGGGGTGGTGCGGGTCAAGGCATTGGTCAAGCACTGCGCCAATCTGGGCATGCCGGCGGTGGCGGTGACTGACGATTCCAACCTGTTTGGCCTGATCAAGTTCTACAAGGCGGCCGAAGCGGCTGGCATCAAACCCATTGCCGGCGCCGATCTGTGGCTGGAAAGCCTGTTCATTGAAGAGCCGGCGCCGGTTTGTCTGCTGGTTTGCAGTGAGCAGGGTTATCGCAATCTGGTGCTGCTGATTTCCCGCGCCTGGCAGCATAACCAGCAGCGTGGCCGGGCACTGATAAAACGTGAATGGCTGGAACAGCTCAGCGAAGGCCTGATTATGCTGTCGGCGGCCCGGCATGGTGAGCTGGGCCAGTTGTTGTTGGCTGACAAGTTTGATGATGCCCGTGAGCTGGCAGCACAGTTCGGCCAGTGGTTCCCGCAGCGTTTTTATCTGGAGGTGCAGCGCACCTCTCGCCCCGGCGATGAAAACTGCCTGCATGCCAGCGTGGCGCTGGCAGAACAACTTGGCCTGCCGCTGGTGGCAACCAATGATGTGCGCTTTCTCAAGGTAGAGGATTTTGACGCGCATGAGGCACGAGTCTGTATTCATGACGGTGCGACCATCGAGGATTCGCGCCGGCCACGCCGCTACAGCGATCAACAGTATCTGAAAAGCGCCGGAGAAATGCTGGAGCTGTTCAGCGACCTGCCCGAAGCGTTGGCCAACAGTGTCGAGATCGCTCGTCGCTGCACCCTGAACATTACACTTGGGAAAAACTTCCTGCCGGAATTTCCCATTCCCGCCGGGCAGACCATCGAAGAGTTTATCGAGCAGGATTCCCGCGCCGGTCTGGAAAAACGATTGCAGCAACTGTTCGGTGATGCGGAAACGATTGCCGGGAGACGTCAGGAGTATGACGAGCGCCTGCAGTTCGAGTTGAACGTGATCAACCAGATGGGCTTTCCCGGCTACTTCCTGATCGTCTCTGACTTTATCCGCTGGGCCAAGGCCAATGATGTGCCGGTGGGCCCGGGCCGGGGTTCCGGTGCCGGGTCGTTGGTGGCCTATGCATTGGAAATTACCGATCTGGATCCGATTGAATACGATCTGCTGTTCGAGCGATTCCTGAATCCGGAGCGGGTATCCATGCCCGATTTCGACGTCGATTTCTGCATGGAGAAGCGCGACCGGGTGATTCAGTACGTTGCTGACAAGTACGGCCGCGAGGCGGTGGGGCAGATCATCACCTTCGGTTCCATGGCAGCCAAGGCAGTGGTGCGCGATGTTGCCCGGGTACAGGGCAAGCCCTACGGTCTGGCCGATCGTCTGTCGAAGATGATTCCCGGCACCCCCGGTATGACGCTGGAAAAGGCGCTGGAAGAAGAGGAGCCGCTGCGCGACTTTCTCGCCAGTAGCAGTGGTGATGGCGATGCGGTGCGTGAACTCTGGGAGATGGCGCTAAAGCTTGAGGGCCTGACCCGTAACGTTGGCAAGCATGCCGGTGGCGTGGTAATTGCGCCAGGCAAGCTCACTGATTTTTCGCCGTTGCATTGTGATGAGCTTGGCGAGAGCCTGGTTACCCAGT
>JBFHPX010000218.1:0-4255 GCA_041592575.1 Alcanivoracaceae bacterium | reverse complement strand
CCACGATGATTCTGCCGGCTGATCTGGCCAAGCGCATTTTCATCCAGGGCGACCAGTCTGCTGGTATGCAGGGTTTCATGACAGGTCAGATCCGCATTGAAGGCGACATGAGCAAGCTGATGGCGCTGCAGACTGCCCAGCCGACTGCTGCGCAGATGGAGCTGAGGAAGAAAATTGCTGCTGAAACTGCCTGAGTTTCCGTGAGCAATAAATAAGGGCCTTCGGGCCCTTTTTTATTGTCTGTTCGTTGCGGTTATCTCTCAGGCCAGTCGTGTCGTCAATGACAAGCGTTGTTCAGGCTGGCGCTGTTCCTTGCGTACCCGCCCTGGTGAGTGTCCGGTCCAGCCACGAAACGCCTTGGTAAAACTGGCCTGATCGCTGTAGCCGAGTTTCTCGGCGATATCGGCAATGCTGAAGTCGGTGTCACGCAGGTAATGCATGGCGAACTTCAGTCTCGCCTGATTGCGAAGCTGGGAGAAAGACTCGCCGCCGGCGGCCAGATAGCGGGTCAGCGTACGTGGCGTCAGGTCGAGCTTTTCCGCAGCATATTCCAGGGTGCAGTAACGGCCCGGGTGGCAATGAATGTAATGACGAATCAGCGCGACGATATGATCGGCATTCCATTCTGCATCGTTGCTGCCAGGGCCATCTGTGCTCGTTGCGCCTTGCATCTGACACTGCCTGACCACCAGCTGATCGCAACTGTGGCCGCCTTCGACGGCACTGCCGAAGATTTCACTCAGATCACGAATCCTGTCGCTATCGGTGCTCTGCAACTGGATCAGGGCGCTCTTGCTTAAAGTGGCGCTGATTCGGCACATGCTGCCCAGGTAGGTGTCGACCAGAAAGTTCTCCATCTCATTCAGCGGCCAGCGCTGGTGCAAGCGAATGACGGCACCTTCGCCCAGCGGCACCAGTTCTATTTCCATCAGTGGTACGCGGATACGCAGGAACTGGATCAGCCGGCGGGTCAGGTCGTCGGCGCGCTGCTGGGCGATCATTGAATAGGCCAGCAGACCATGGGCGGAGAGATCCAGTTGCATGCCATAGCGGGCCCCGAGGCGGGGAACCGGACTGTTCTGTTCGGCAATCCGGAACAGGGACAACAGCTGGTTGATCGACACATGCCCCTCCGGGTCTGACATCAGGGCATCGTGGATGCCTGACTCGGACAATAGCCTGGCGCTGTTCATGCCCAACTGGGACGCCAGTCTAATAAGAATACGTGCGTACACAACCGGCACGAGGGGAACATCATTGATTAGGGATGGCGACAGTCTCATCTTTATCAACCCTTTGTTTTTATTTATTTTTATATTTTTCTGTGGAATTTTCATTCCTGCAGATCGGGCCATTTTATCAACTAATATTGTGAATATATGTACACATAATGGCCCGTTCTGAAAGTCGGTAGGAGGTATTAGGGGGGTGTCGTAAATGGACAATCCTGTGGCAGCGGCGAACCTGTACCGGAAAGTCAATGCGCGCCAATCTCAATCACCCTGAAAAACAACAACAAGCAGGCCCAGCATGAGCACCCGGAAAAAACAGGTTACTGCCCGTTACCGTCGCATAGATCGTGTCTCTCCCGCGGATGTGTTGAAGATGTATGGGATCTTCCAGCGCTACTACGAGAACTCTGATCTGGATACCTTTTTGCGTGACATGAGCAAGAAGACCGGCATTTTTCTATTACGCCGACGCACGGATCAGGAGATTGTCGGGTTTTCCACCGTCGCAAAAATGGATCTGGTCATCGATGGCAGACCAATCAAGGGTGTGTTCAGTGGTGACACCATCATCGAGCGTGATTACTGGGGGTCGCGAGCGCTGCCGCTGGCATTCTTTCTGTATCTGGTGCGTGTGGTGCTGCGCCATCCGCTGACGCCGGTATTCTGGCTGCTGATTTCAAAGGGATACAAAACCTACCTGTTGTTGGCAAACAACTTTTTCCGCTTTTATCCCCACCCGGAAAATCGTTATCAGCAATATCAGCCGATCATTCCGCAGTACTGTGAGCGGCTGTTCCCAGGTTACTACCGTGCCGAGCGCGGGATTCTGGATTTCGGTCAAGAGTATCAGCGCCTTAAGGCAGATGTAGCGCCGATAAATGATGAGGTTCGCCGAGCCAGTCCGGCGGCGGCCTTCTTCGAGGCCTGCAATCCGGAGTGGCAGCGAGGTACCGAGCTTCCCTGCGTCGGGCGTGCCGGGTTTTCCGACGCTGTTCGTTATCCGTTCCGCTATCTGAAGAAAATGCTTCTCGGCAAACCGGCGGTCCAACCTTTGCAGGCGGCGCCTGCGGTGGCTGCCGAGCGGCGCGATGAACGGGTCGAGCAAGTTGCCGTGCCCGTTCAGGTTAAAAGTCGCGGCAAGGATAACAAGCCGGGACGCCAGTTCAGTGTGGTGGCGCGGAGCAGCCGATGAGTCTGCGCTATTCGTTCGGCCACGGTGTGTTGTCGCGAGCGGTGGCACCGGCACGGCTGGCTTTTGAGCATCAGTGCCACGACATGGAGTCAGTGCAGCGACGCAAACTGTCATCCTTGCTGCGTTCAGTTGCGGAAACTCCGTTTGGACAACGGCGACGGATTGACCCGGACTGGTCGTTTGAGCAATACGCCGCCAACATGCCCGAAACCAGCTACGATCACTGGCGCGCGGCGATTGATGAACAGCGTCTTGGTGGCGCATCGCTGATTGCATCCCCGGTTCAGCGTTATCAGCCAACCAGCGGCTCCACGTCGGCCATCAAGTGGTTGCCTTATACCAAACGCTTTCTCGCAGAACTGGATCAGGCCATCTGTCCCTGGTTGGGGGATCTTTACCAGAGCTATCCCGACATTCGCGCTGGCAGCCACTACTGGTCACTGTCCTGGGTGCCTACCTCTATGCGCAAGGAGCTCAAGGGGCAGATTAATGACGACATGAAACTGCTTTCCGCTGGCAAGAGGTTGCTCGCTTCGATGACCCAGTCAGTGCCGGAAGCAGTTGCTTCTGCCGACAGTTCGGAGGATTCCCGCTTTGCCACGCTGGCCTGGCTGGTGGCAGATGAATCGCTGGCGGTGATGTCGGTGTGGAGCCCGACATTTGCTCTGGTCATGCTGGATGATCTCAGTCGCTGGCGCGATGAACTGGCGGATTGCCTGTCCTCGGGCCATTTCGGCGAGCGTGCCGGCTCGTTGGCCGGGGTTCGCTGTCCCCGGGCGGCGCATCGTGCGGCCATGTTGCGAAATTGGGATGGCCGGCAGTCCGCTGCGTTCTACAGCATCCTGTGGCCGAAACTTGCCCTGATCAGTGCCTGGGACACGGCCTCTGCAGCGGTGTGGGCGGCAAAACTGCGCCGCCTGTTTCCGGCTGTGGCATTTCAGGGCAAGGGGTTGTGGGCCACCGAGGGTGTCGTGACATTTCCGTGGCAAGGACATTACCCGCTGGCATTCCGCAGCCATGTTTATGAGTTTGCTGATGCTGCTACTGGTGAGGTGCTGCCGCCCTGGAGATTGGAAAGGAGTCAGGAGGTGGTGCCGCTGATCAGCACCGGGGCTGGGCTGCTACGTTATCGAATGAGTGATCTTCTGAGAGTGGATCATCTGATTGGTCAGGTTCCGTGTTTGACCTTTTTGGGGCGTGATGACGGAGTTGATCTGGTTGGTGAGAAGCTGTCTTCAGTAATCGTGCAGCAGATCATCGATAAGCTTGACTGTCCGGTAGATGTCCAGCCGCTAACGTTGCTGGCGCTGGATAACAGTAATGGCAAGGGCATGCCCGGGTATGTGCTGCTGGCTGAAGCAATTCATGGCAGCACAGTTATGGAGCGGCGGCTGCTGGCGCGGCAAGTGGAAGATGGACTGCTGGAGTCGTTTCACTATCGGCTGGCACGTGACCTCGGCCAGCTGGCGCCGGTCAGCGTGGTTTGTCGTGAGGATATGCAGCAGTGCTATATGCGTTACTGCCATAAGCGCGGCATGATCGACGGCAATGTAAAGATCGAGCCACTGCGATACTGGCCGGGTATGAAACTGACCGACATGTCGCCTGATGACAGCCTGCAGGGTGTCGCATGAAGACGCCGTTTCAGCGCGCCACGCCGGCGGACAGTGAAGATATCCTGTCGTTGTTTCGCAGCACGCCCCAGCGCGGCAGGGTGGTGCTGAATTTTGAGCGTGAGCCGGATTATTTCCGAGGCGGTCAGGTCATCTGCGAAGAGCCGGAAGTTCATATTGCTCGGGAACAGAACGGCACGCTTGTGATGCTGTACGGT